>NZ_CAMYEZ010000054.1 GCF_947254915.1 uncultured Porphyromonas sp.
GCCATAGAGACGTAGATGCACTCGTTCGCTATAATGCGTCCCCCCCCCTGGAGGATGCACTTTGAATTTGCTTTCGCCACTCACTTTACTAAAGAAAAGCTGCCCAATACCGACAACTTAGTAGACAAAGCAGAGAGACCAAAGATTCTAATTGGAAAACTTCCAAAAAACTCACTTTTCGCAAACGACTAATCCACAAGTTATTGCAATTTACTTTTGGACAACTTTTCAACAACTATCGTTTTCAAAGTTGTTTTATTTGGTCATCTCGTAGGAAAGCTGTAATATTGCACTCGCAACAAACAAGGATGCCCTACGCTACCCCTTCTTTCGTCAATCTGCGATCTATATATAATAGGGTGAACTAGCGCATATCGCCTAGTCATTGGGAAACTGGTGTGAGTCCAGTACAGAACCCGCTGCTGTAATTCTCGCCTTGGAGGAGGATCACATATCCACTGTCTTAGCTTCATAAGATGGGAAGGAGATTACTCCGAGTAGGGCTACGCTACACATAGCACAGTCCCGACGAGATAAGTCAGAAGACCGACCCTAGCATACAGAGATCGTAAGGGATAAGACGAGGAGTGCCACTAGAAAAGCGACAGTCGCACGAGAGATGGATATGACGTGAGCAACCTACATTACTTTCGGGAATTGAAGTATGACAACAACAATCAAACAAATCATCAAGCGGGATGGGCTTCAGGAGCCGTTTACCCCGTCCAAGATTGAGAACGCCGTTCTCAAAGCCTACATCGCAACAGGTCAGACCGAGTGTCTCCAAGAGGCGAAGACCGTAACTATGGGTGTCCTCGGGCGCATTGATCAGGAGGTCATCTCTGTCGAGGAGGTGCAAGACCTCGTCGAGAGCGAACTTATGAAGGTGCAGCCTGAGGTGGCTAAGCGCTACATACTCTATCGCGAGTGGCGCAACACAGAGCGTCAGAAGAAGAGCGAGCTCAAGCGCAACCTTGACGGCATCGTAACCATCGACAGCAACGATGTCAATCTGAGCAATGCCAATATGAGCAGTCACACGCCCGCTGGGCAGATGATGACCTTCGCATCTGAAGTCTCTAAGGACTACACCTACCGCTACCTGCTCCCCACGCAGTATGCTGAGGCGCACCGTCGTGGCGATATCCACATCCACGACCTCGACTACTACCCTACCAAGACGACCACCTGTATCCAGTACGATCTAGCGGATCTCTACGAGCGGGGCTTCCACACGAAGAATGGTAGCATACGCACGCCTCAGAGCATACAGAGCTATGCCACGCTGGCGACAATCGTCTTCCAGACGAACCAAAACGAGCAGCATGGTGGACAGGCGATACCAGCCTTTGACTTCTTCATGGCTCCTGGCGTCTACAAGACTTTTCTCAAGCATATCGCCGATACGACCCGCCTATTCCTCCACTGCCAGGGAGCTACAGACCTGCCCTCAGTGCGAGAGATACGAGAGCTGGCTGGTCAGCATCTAGATAGTATCGTCCCAACCTCGACGGCGGTGACGAATCTGTGTCAAGCTCTAAGCCAGAGGGTCAATAAGGAGATACCACGCAAAGAGCTGGTCTACCTCATCAATCAAGCGATCGAGCGCACCCGTCGTGACACGCATCAGGCTATGGAGGGCTTCATTCACAACCTCAACACGATGCACTCGCGTGGTGGCAATCAGGTCGTCTTTAGCTCGATCAACTATGGTACCGACACCTCTGCCGAGGGACGTATGGTCATTGAGGAGCTAATGAAAGCGACTACCGAAGGTCTAGGCGTAGGTGGCGAAGTGCCAGTCTTCCCGATACAGATCTTTAAGGTCAAGGATGGTGTCAACTACTCCGAGGCGGACTTTGACCGTGCGATGAAAGACTTCGACCGTGCTGTGGCTGGGGAGATAGAGTTTGAGACGCCAAACTTTGACCTCTTCCTGAAGGCTTGCGAGACAACGGCAAAGGCGCTTTTCCCCAACTTTGTCTTCCTCGATACGCCCTTCAATCATAGTGATGAGTGGGATGCCAATGACCCGCTGCGCTACCGCCATGAGATCGCAACGATGGGATGCCGTACGCGTGTCTTTGAGAATATCAATGGGCCACGCACCTCGATCGGTCGTGGCAATCTCTCCTTTACGACGATCAATCTACCTCGCCTAGCCATCGAAGCAATGCGCTATGCTAAGGAGCAGATGGGTACGAAGGAGGATCTAGGCAAAATGCGCAGTATAGCGATCAATAAGCTCTACACTTCAATTCGGGAAATGGCTCAGCTCGTGGGCGAGCAGCTACACACCCGTTACGAATTTCAGGCGACAGCCTTGGCGCGTCAGTTCCCCTTCATGATGGGCAATGATGTCTGGAAGGGCGGTGGTGCCCTGCGTCCCAACGACCCCGTCGGTCACGTGATAGACAGCGGTACGCTCGGCATCGGCTTCATCGGTGGGCACAACGCTATGTGCGCCATCTACGGTGAGGGACACGGCACCAACGAAGACGCTTGGCACACGCTCTACCACTGTGTTGAGATCATTGGTGAGGTAGCACAGGAGTTTAAGGAGCGTTACCATCTCAACTACTCCGTACTAGCCACTCCAGCTGAGGGTCTCTCAGGACGCTTCACACGCCTTGACCGTAAGCGCTACGGGGTCATTGAGGGGGTCAACGATAGAGCTTACTATGTCAACTCCTTCCACATCGATGTCAAGGAGGAGATCCACATTGCGGACAAGATACGTCTGGAGGCTCCCTTCCACGCACTCACGCTGGGAGGACACATTACCTATATTGAGCTTGATGGCGAGGCTAAGAAGAATGTCAAGGCGATCGCCAAGATTGTCAAGCTAATGCAAGACAACCACATTGGCTACGGCTCTATCAATCACCCGATAGACACTTGTCGCGAATGTCACTACAAAGGGGTCATCTATGCGAAGTGCCCGATATGTGGTGGCGAAGACATACTACGCATGCGCCGCATCACAGGTTACCTGACAGGCGACCTCTCCTCGTGGAACTCCGCCAAGCGTGCCGAAGAGGCTGATCGCGTCAAGCATCACTAGCCTCTTAACCTTCGTCTATCGCCTTTCGGATGAACGTCCTCAAGGTCATACCCGAGACCATCCTTGACGGTGATGGGATACGCTGCTCCATCTACTTAGCAGGCTGCTCCCATCACTGTCCCGGATGTCACAACCCAGAGAGTCACAGTCCGCTCGTAGGCACCCCCCTGACGGAGGAGTACCTGCAGCAGATCATTGACGAGATCAACGACAATCCCCTCCTCGACGGCATCACGCTGAGTGGAGGGGATCCGATGTTCAGTCCTGGGGAGCTACTCACGCTCCTCCAGCGTCTCAAGAGCGACACGGGGCTAGAGATCTGGTGCTACACAGGCTACACGCTCGAGCAGATAGAACAAGACCCCACACGTGCCCCACTACTAGACTATATAGATGTACTCGTTGATGGACGCTTCGTACAGAGTCTCTACGACCCACAGCTCCCCTTCAGAGGCAGCTCCAATCAGCGCATCATAGCACTGCACAAAGAGTCTGCTCAATAGCTTTTGATAGATATGGGTCTACATTGGTCAGAATAGTATCTGTCTCAAAAAGAACTGGAACGTCGATCTTGACACCTCGTCCATTCATTGGAAAGTAGTTTGAGTCCAAAACTCCTAAACCTGTCAAGAAAGTCATGACTCCTCCTGGGAATTCGTATAAATGTACGTTCCCATTCGCTCCAGATGAAGAAGTTCCTACAGTAATGGCTTTGGGGTTCTTTTGTAGCATCATACAGAGATACTCCGAGAAGCTCTCGGTCTGGTTGTCTACGATCAGAATAACATTACCCTTGTAATAGAGTTCACTGCCTAGATGCTGAGCCCCGGGCACATACTTAAACTCTCCTGGCCGCTGACTGTCAGGGTAGACTATGTATGCGAAGTTTTCAGTTTTGGGGATAAAGCACTTAGATAGTTCCCTAAAGGACGATGGATATGGATAGCATCTTAGGTCAAGGATAATGTATTGGGCATTGCAAACTTGACGATAAAAGCTCTCCACATTGTCTTGCTTTGCTGATGCCAAGTGCCAGTAAGCAACGGAATCATTAAGCCACTGAGGCTTCATTTTACCCTCTTCCTCTAGCTTCAGAGAGTTGAAGTAATCCATATGTTCGCTTCTCTCCTTAACTTCTAAGGTGTCCTTGTTTCGTCGAATCTTCAGAACGAAGCTCTCTTGAGGGGTTGACAAAATCGCATTATTGAGAAACTTATCTCGAGTTGAAGCATTGCTCGCAGAGACAAAAAGAGCAAGACTATCACTTAGGTGTTTTATGGGGATGGAGTTTACCGATAGGACTTCATCCCCTATTTTTACATTGGTGGGATAGTTGGCTGATCTCTTACTGTACACAAACCATCTCCCCGATAGAGATCTCATCCTAAACCCAGCCCTGCGCTCTCCGAATAGAAGCGTATCCATTGCTGTCGAGTGAGACGCATGAGAGTCATTCAGTCTTGCTGTGATATAGCGGATTGCCTTGTGGTAATCAACTTCGTTCTCAACGTGCAGAAACATTGGGATAGCCTGTTGCAAGGACAAGTCCCAAGGCTGCTCAAACAACTGCCTGTTTGGATAGAAATAATAGACAAAAGAGTAGAAGTCAAAGAGCCCGATAAGGCGATTAAGTGGATTGCGCCAATCAAGATCACTATAGGAGCCTTTCCTCCTTATGGGACCATTAGATTTGTTGTAAGTGGCAAAGCTCGCACTAGTCTTATCTATCTGAGTGTAAGCGTGAGCGAGCCGACCGAGGAGCATCTTGCTTTCTTGAGTCAGGTCAGAAGACTCTCGCACCCATCCTTCTTCACTTATCGCAAAGAGACTATCAGCATTTGTCTCCCCTCCTATGCGTGCCAGCTCTGTACTTAATGCTTGCTGTAGTTTGTCATTAAAACTTTTGATAGAGACATTCTCCTCAACCACCTCCTGCAATATAGGATAGAGCAGTTCACGAGCATAGTTCTCTTTATAAGATGTCGATTTGTACTCAATTAGTCCATATATCTTTGCTGTATAAAACAGCTCTCTTTCTCTCTCTGAAACCATACTATCTGGCAAACAGACAGGATGATTAGCCATCCTATAGACTGGATCTATAGGAGAAATACTTGCCTCAAAAGAGTTCTCAAGAAGTCGGACATAACGAACAACCCCATATCCTAAAAGGATGAGAACGAAGACGACAACCAACCAGAGTAAATACTTCAGTCTCTTCATTGGTAAAAACGCAAGAAGACAATACAGAGAGCTTGCATACAATAAAAGCTATACGCACTCCTATTAACGTTACAAATGTAGCTATTTTTAGGAGAATGCATATCTTCTAGTCTCCACCGAGGAAATCCACAGCACCTCGGTGGAGATCTTTTGTTTTCCACGGAGAGCCGATATAAAACTTCGGAAGAGTGAAGTGAAACTTCGGAAAAATGAAATCAAAGTTCCGAAGATTTTTTTCATTCCTCACTGGATAATCCAAAATCTCCACTGAGGAATCGTTTGATTTCCTTGATGATGACGTAGATGGACGCCTCAATGCATATGCGTAAGGCTATTGAGTCAGTCCATATATCGGAAAAAAGCATTACCTTTGCACCACGACAGAGCAAGTAGCGCTTCCTCGGCAAGTGTCTTGTGCGTTAAGACACACATTAGAGGTAAGCCATTTGGCAACTCATCGGGTCCTATAGCTCAGTTGGCTATAGCACCTGACTCATAATCAGGGAGTCCTTGGTTCAAGCCCAAGTGGGACCACCATAGCGGAATAGGCTGATATATAGCGGATTAGGAAGTATAACTAACTCGCTATATATCGTCGTATGAAAAAGTCAAGCCTACCATTTGCAACGAATTTGCAACTATAGCTGTCCGATAAAAGCTTTTCAGCGGAAGAAGAGCTTCTTATTTCATCGGATAGTCAATCTCCCAGCTTGTCAGATCTCTGATGCAATCTACGGTGTGAGGTCAGAGTTTGCCAAGTCAAATAAAAGTAGTACCTTTGTGCCAGCAAAGCCCAAAAAGGAAGTGTGGGTGAGTGGCTGAAACCAACAGTTTGCTAAACTGTCGTACGGGTAACCGTACCGGGGGTTCGAATCCCCCCGCTTCCGCAGTAAAGGGTGTAAATCAACGTGTTACGTGGTTTACACCCTTTTTCGCACCCAAAAATTACTGGTTGGAATATTTGACTCAGCAACTTCGATGGTTTTATGCTTTTTAATGTCTATCTAGAGTCTATCTAGCGGGTGGAATGTACCATCTACTATTTGGATTAAGCTAGATTGGCGGAATCTGAGAATTTCAGTAAGTTTGTAGCTACAAAAGATATAGACACCATTAAAGTATCGTATGGCGAAGAAAAAGAAAACAGCACAGGCGAGTGCACCCAGCCTCGAAGCCATCCTCTTTAACTGCCGGGATTATCTCCGCAGTAATGCTTCTCTCAACGATAAGCGAGACTTGCTCTTGACGCTCGTCTTCCTCCGCTTTATTGGAGAGAAGTTTGAGGACGAGCAGCAGAGACTACGCCAGCAGTGTCTCGATAATGGCATGACAGACGAGGAGGAGATAAAAAACTTCCTCGACCAGCCAGGTATGTATAGCGGTATCGCCTTCGTGCCAGCAGCGGCGCGCTGGGGAGAGCTCATACTCCTCCCCCCGACAAGGCTCAACGCCTCCCTCGACGACGCTCTGAATGCGCTAGAAAATAGTGGCGAGACCTTCAAGGGCTGTGTACGTCTAGGGCTCTTCACGAGTATCAATCTCGAGGCGAATGTCATCAAAAAGGTGATGGACGAAGTACACAAGATCTCGCACAAGACCTTTGGCACGGAGCGAGACCTCATCGGGCGGGTCTATGAGTACTTTCTCAAGAGCTTTGCCATCAATGCCACCAAAGAGGAGGGCGAGTTTTATACGCCCCACGATATTGTGGAGCTGATTGCCGCTTTTGTCGAGCCGTTTGATGGCACTCTTTACGACCCTTGCTGTGGTTCAGGCGGTATGTTTGTGCAGTGTGCCAAATATGTTGAGGCGAAGCAAGGCGACATCATGCAGGTCAATGTCTATGGGCAGGAGTCTGACCCCGCCACTTATCGCTTGGCGAAAATGAATCTCGCTATGCGTGGTATCTCGCACCACCTCGGCGAGCGCAATGCCTCCACCTTTACGAATGATATGCACCGAGGCCTGACCTTTGACTACATCATGGCCAACCCACCCTTCAATCTCAAGAAGTGGTACGACGTCTCCCTCAGCCATGATGCTCGCTGGGCAGACTATGGCTTGCCACCCGAGGGCAATGCCAACTATGCTTGGATACTCCACATGCTCTCGAAGCTTCATCCCGAGCGTGGTGTAGCGGGCTTTCTCCTAGCAAATGGAGCTCTAGGCGATGGCGATACGGCAAGCATTCGTCAGAAACTCATCGAGGCGGACAAAGTCGAAGCCATCGTCGTACTCCCGCGCGAACTCTTCTATACGACAGATATATCCGTCACGATGTGGATACTCAACCAAAACAAGCGTGGCGGACGCTGGCACGACCGCCAGCTCCGCTCGAGACTGGGCGAAGTACTGTTTATGGATTTGCGTAGCTGGACGGGAAACAGTGTCAAGGGGGAGCAGAAGAAGAAAGTGATATTTACCGAGGAGCAAGTCCAGCGAGCCGTAGCCATCTATCACGATTGGCAGGCGGAGGGTACAGACGGCGCAACCTATGCCGAGCCCGAACTCTATCGCTCAGTAGGTATAGACGAGCTACGAGCCAATGACTTTACACTGGTTCCCAGTCGCTACATCGAGTTTGTAGACCGTGATAGCCACATAGATTACCAACAAGTGCTGAGCCAAACGGCACAGAGCGTGGGGACGCTGCTCCAACGCCAAGAGCAGAACGACAAAAACCTACGCAAAGCACTCCATCAGCTCGGCTATGACTGCGAATAAAACGAAGTGGGTACGCCTCGGCGACTATATCGAGCGAAGTATGGCAAATAACAAGGATTTGACATACGGAGTAGACCTTATTCAAGGCGTAAATAGCGATGGGACATTTAGCTCTTCCAAAGCGAATACGATAGACATCAACCTTAAACCATATAAGATTGTCTTGAATGGAGATTTTGTCTACAACCCATCTCGTTTGAACATCGGCTCTATTGCATATCGTCAAGAGGGGCTTTGTATCGTATCTCATCTATATGTAGTCTTTAGGCTCAATGAACGAGGTCGGCAATGTATTATTCCAGAGTTCCTTTATCTCTATTTTCGGCGCGATGAGTTCTTTCGTCAAATTACATTCTTAAACTTTGGCAGTCAAAGACCTGAATTTAATTTCTTTGAGATGTCTGACATTCGCATTCCTCTGCCGAGTATGGAGGTGCAGCAAGAGTTGGTGGCAACTTACGAGGGCTTGAAGCGTTTAGCCGAAGACAACGAAGCTTTGATTGCTCCACTGACCGAAGCTTGTCAGGCGTTTATCGTTGACTGCAAATGCCAATACCCCTCTGTCCCCCTCGGCGACTATATCGAGGAGGTGGATGAGCGCAACACAGAGGGAAAATACTCTGTAGAGGACGTAATGGGCATCAGCATAGACAAAGTATTCATTGACACGAAAGCGAATATGGAAGGGGTTGCACTTACTCCGTACAAGCTTGTGAAACCAACAACGTTTTGCTATGTTTCAGTGACATCTCGCAATGGAGGTAAAATCTCTCTTGCCATCAATAGCAGTGAGCAAACCTATATAGTTTCATCTTCATACGAAGTATTCAAATGTATAGGCGAACTGCTCCCTGAATACCTCTATATATTACTCAGTCGAGGTGACTTTGACCGCTATGCTCGTTTCAATTCTTGGGGCAGTGCCAGAGAAACATTTAGCTGGGAGGAGCTGTGCCGTGTACAAATCCCCTTGCCCCCACTCGAGGTACAGCAGTCTATTGTGAACCTCTACCATTGTATTGAGGAGGCGAAAAGCATTGCCCGAGAGGCACGCGAGAGACTCACAACGCTCTGCCCCGCCTTGGTACAGTATGCCATAAATGCCTAGCACAATCTCACACGAAGCGTATGCCCCCAAAAGATAAAGATTGACGACTATGAAGTTCTACGAAAGCGATTACGAAAAGGCTCTCATCGCTCTCCTGCAAGAGGTGGGATGGGACTACACGTATGGGGGTGAGCTACATCGCCACAATGAAGAGCTCCTCCTAACGGAGGACTTGTCCAGCTTCCTCCAGAGCCAGCACCCCGAGTTAGAGCCCGACGATGTGACGAATATCATCGACCACCTGCGCCACACGGGTGGGCAGACTCACTTTGACCGACTTCGTGCTACCTATCATCTCCTTGTAGACGGCTACCGCTATACAAGACAGCGTGATGGCGTGGCTTTTGACATTGCTTACATAGACTTCAACGAGGTGGAGCGTAACAGCTTCCGTGCAGTCAACCAGTTTGAGGTGGGCTATGGGCAGGGGGGAGACATCCGCATCCCCGATGTGCTACTCTTTGTCAACGGCATACCACTCTGTATCTTCGAGCTGAAGAACCCCACCGATGCCACAGCCTCCATAGCCAGTGCCTACGAGCAAATACATACACGCTATATGCGGGACATCCCCCATCTCCTGAGGTATTGCCCACTCTCTTGTATCAGTGATGCCACACGAAACAATACCAAACTTGGCACCACCTACACGCCCTATGAGCATTACTATGCTTGGAAGAAAGTGCGCAACGAAGAGCCCTCAGCCCAGAGCGGAATAGACCAAGTACGCACCATCGTGTGCGGTGTGTATGAGCCTGTGCGCTTCCTGGAGATATTGCGAGACTATATTTACTTCCCCGATGTCAAGAGCGACAAGGAGGAGGAGGTCGTGTGTCGCTACCCGCAGTTCTTTGCTACGAGACAGCTACGAGACCACGTTCTCAAGGCTTATGCGGAGAGGGATCCTCGCGGGGGAACTTACTTCGGTGCTACCGGCTGTGGCAAGACCTATACGATGATGTTTCTCGCTCGGCAGCTCGCACTACGCTGTCCCGAGTTGGGTTCGCCCACCATCGTTATGATTGTGGATCGTGACGACCTTCAGACACAAGCGGGCAAGCTCTTCCTGCGCTCTAAAGAGTTTTTGTCACTCGGAGCAGCCGAGGTAATAAAGAACCGATCCGATCTCAAAGAGGAGATGAGCTTGCGTGAGACTGGCGGCTTTTTTATCTGTACCGTTCAGAAGTTTTGTGAGGAGACGGGGCTACTCAACGAGCGACGCAACATCGTTTGCTTTTCGGACGAAGCCCACCGTACGCAAGTGCGCCTCAACATGCAACTCAAGGTCAAAGACAAGGACAAAGATAGATTAGGTGCATTTGTCACCAAGCCTTATGCTGAGCTGCTGCGTATCGCCTTTCCCAACGCTACCTTTGTGGGCTTTACGGGTACGCCTATTGATGATACTATCCAAGTCTTCGGACAGATCGTGGATAGCTACACGATGCAGCAGGCTGTGGCAGACGGCATCACCCGAGATATCAAGTATATACCACGTATTGCCAAAGTAACACTGGAGGCAGAGAAGGTCAGGGAGATAGATGCCTACTACCAGCAATGTGCCGAAGAGGGAGCGACAGAAGAAGATGTCGCTCAGAGCAAGAAGGCTATGAGTGCGATGGAAGTAATACTAGGCGATGACGACCGACTGGAACGCTTGGCAACCGATATCATTGAGCACTACACGCAGGCTTGTGACAACCGCATCGATGTGGTGCAGAAGGCTATGATCGTCTGTAGTAAACGAGAGATCGCTTATAGACTATTACAGAAGTTCAAAAAGCTCCGCCCAGATTGGTTCATAGAGCGGAAGTCGCCCGATGATAGTCGCCTGCCCCAAGAGGATCTACAGAAACTCACCCCTATGCCGACCATAGCTATGGTGGCAACACGTGGTAGCAATGATGCGGCAGATATGTATCACTACTTAGGCGACAAGAAGCGTATCAAAGCGATGGACGATGCCTTCAAAATGCCCGAGAGCAACTTCCGCATCGTTATCGTGGTAGATATGTGGATTACGGGCTTTGATGTACCTTGTCTGACCTATCTCTACAACGACAAGCCTCTGCAAAAGCACTCCTTGATACAGACCATCAGCCGTGTCAATCGCAACTACCCTGGCAAGGACTTTGGTTATGTGATTGACTACATCGGCATTCACAAAAACATGATGGAGGCGATGCGTTCTTTCGAAGGTGATGACTTCGGTCCCAGCGAGGATGATGTGGCTCAAGCCCACGAGGCTCTGCACATTGAGCTAGAGATTATCAAGCAGCTATTCTCAGGCTTTGACCTTTCGCCCTTTACCGACAAAGGGGCAACGCCCTTAGCGCGCTTGGAGTGCCTCTCTCAAGCAGCTGAGTACATCCTCACGATGAGTGAGACACTGAATATAGAGAATGGTAAGGGTGTCTCTAAAAAGGTGGGAGCCAAGACCTTCTTCTTAGCTCATGTGAAGCGACTGAGAGCGGCTTACGATGTGTGCCAGCCCTCTGGCGAACTCTCGCACGATGAGCTCTCCCTCTCGCAGTGCTATATGGCCGTAGCTTCGTATGTGCGTAAGACTTCAGGCGAGAAGCACGATGTGGAGAGTATGAATAGAGCGGTCGAACGTATGGTGCAGGAGGCTCTGCGCTGCAGCTCTGTGGTCAGTATCTTAGATACCGATGTCGAGGAGCAAATATTCAGTCCAGAGTTTACTGAGCAACTCAAGAATATTAAGCTCCCGGCTACAAGGCTCGAGCTCTTGGTCAAGATGCTGCGCAAGACCATTCGAGAATACAAAAACACCAATAAGGTAGCAGCTGAGAAGTATGAAGATCTGCTTCGTAAGACGCTAGAAGCTTATCACGAGCGTAAGGAGGCTCTCTCTGCGGAAGAGGCGTCTGCCACTCAGAGCGAAGCTGTCTCTGCCATCATAGATGAAGCCACGAGGCAAGCGATGGAGTTGCTCCATCAGTTGGGTGAGGATAAGGAGAGCTTCAGAGGGCTGGGCTTGACTTTTGAGGAGAAAGCTTTCTACGATATCTTGATATACCTCAGAGATAAGTATAACTTCGTATATGGCGAGGACAAGCGTGTAGGCTCACTCATCATCAACGATAAGTGCAAGGCACTGGCCAAGAAGATTAAGGAGCTAATCGATGTACAGTCGTCATTTACCGACTGGCTCAACAATCAAAAAATACGTGCTGATCTCAATCAGAAGATATACTTCTGCCTTCGAGCAGCAGGCTATCCGCCTCAGTATAATCAAGAAGTCTTTGAGCAAGTGATGGAGCAGGTGGAGCACTTCAAGGAATATGGAGGGGAGTAAATATTAAGTAGAATAGTACATACATTATTCATCTTGTCATAAATGAAGAATCAGCCATTATTGCCAGAGTTGATAAGTAGAGACAATGATGCTTATCCAATCGTTGAGGACTTAAAAGAAGTCTTAGACGTTGCTTTTGAAAATAAGAAAATTAAGAACATTGCCTTAACAGGACCCTATGGATCTGGCAAAAGTTCTATATTAGATACATTGCTGACCATTTTGCCCAAAGAGAGGAAAACATTACGTATCTCTTTGGCTACTCTGCGTGTAGATGACACAATTGCCAATTATGAAAGTGTTCCCCCAAACCAAAGAGATCGGGAAGATGCAGAGGAGGCTTTGAATCGAAAAATTGAGTACAGTATTTTACAACAACTGATTTATCATGAGAAAGCACGCACTGTTCCAAGCAGTCGTTTGCGTCGAATTTTGCACATCCCTCCAAGGGAACTTTCTCTCTATTCATTTGGAGTAATTGTATTTGTTCTCTCTTTCTTTATCGCCTTTGAACCATCATGGGCAAGAATAGAGACCTTCTACACTCTATTCAATTGGGGCTGGGTTAACATCGCATTTGATATTGTCTCCGCTTTGTATATGTTTTGGGG
>NZ_CAMYEZ010000055.1 GCF_947254915.1 uncultured Porphyromonas sp.
ATAAAAGTTCGGAAGAATGAAATGAAACTTCGGAAGAAAGATTTCAAAGTTCCGATGAATTTTTCATTTTCTCGCTGGATAATCCAAAAGCTCCACCGAGGAATTGTCCGATTTCCTTGATAGTGTCGGATTTGCAGTCATTCAGTTTCGCCCGTCAGCCCCAGTTGTAATTAACCGTTGTGAGGTTAGGTTGTCGCTTTTTTGTACCTTTGGCACTGCTAACTGAATGCTGTCGCACGAGCGATAGTCCGAACGAAACAGAAACGTATGCCTGAGATAAATCCAGAAAACATTATCCTCCCCGACTCGGCTCTTACGAAGGAGGAAATTGTCGATAGCATCGTCAACTTCAACCTAGCTGACACCCTCGGCTCTTGGATTGATGCAGCGCTTGATATAGGTATCCGCGTACTGCTAGCACTTGTCATATTCTATATAGGTCGCTGGCTGATACGCATCGTCATGAAGGGCGTGACTAAGATTCTCGACAGACGTATTGAGCCGCTGGGACTACGGCACTTCATACGCTCTATAGCTCGTGCGGGGCTTTGGATCGTATTGGTCATCATGGTGATCAATATCCTTGGCTTTGCAGCTGTATCCTTCGCTGCCTTGCTCGCCTCTCTCGGTGTGGCTATCGGTATGGCACTCTCTGGTCAGTTGCAAAACTTTGCGGGTGGAGCTATCATCTTGATTACACACCCTTTCCGCATTGGCGACTACATTGTTTACCAAGATGTCGAGGGTACGGTACAGGATATTGGTATCTTCCACACCTCTATCACCACTACGGACAATACAAAGATCTACCTGCCTAATGGTAATCTGAGCACCAATATCATCAAGAACACCTCCGAGATGCCTAATAGACGGTGTCAGTGGAAGTTTCTTGTGGACTACGACGTACCTTTTGAGCGTGCCAAGGGGATTCTCCTCACGGAGCTTCTCAAGGATCCGCGCGTGCTACAGGATCAAGGGGTGCTAGCCGTCATCTCTGATATGACGGAGAGCAACTATACGATTATGATCCGTGTGTGGTGTACCAATGACAATATGTGGGATCTCTTCTGGGACTTCAACGGTAGAGCTACCGAACTCTTTGCAGGCGAAGGCTTTCCACGTCCATACTCCAAGGTTGAGCTACGTAATAGCACGCCATATAATAAGGAGACCAAGTCTGACGACTAGTCTCTTGTGTCTCGCTTTTTAACTCTATTCATCGGCTCCTAGAGAGCCCTTGTCTGATTCGTATGAATATATCTTTCAACTGGTTACAGCAATATCTACCTCGTCTAGAGGGTTATAATCCAAATGAAGTAGCAGAGACGCTCACGGCCATCGGTCTTGAGGTGGCTGGCGTCGAGCAGACTGAGTCTGTACGAGGCGGTCTGCGTGGTGTCGTCATAGGACGCACGCTCACTTGCATCCCCCACCCTAACTCTGACCACCTGCATGTCTGCACGGTCGATCTCGGCGAGGAGGAGCCTGTGCAGATCGTCTGTGGAGCGCTCAATGTAGCTGCTGGTCAGACGGTCGTTGTCGCTACTGTTGGCACCACCCTATACGGACCCGATGGCGAGCCTTTTAAGATCAAAAAGTCCAAGCTACGTGGCGAACCTAGCATGGGTATGATTTGCTCGCAAGTGGAGATAGGTATGGGGGCTGACAGCTCTGGCATCTGGGTGCTAGAGGATGAGATGGTACGCCCTGGGACACCTGCGGCTGACTACTTTGACCTGGCCAGTGACACCGTCATAGAGATAGACATAACGCCTAACCGTGTCGACGCGACCTCGCACTATGGCGTGGCACGCGACTTAGCGGCTTACTACTCCTATCGTGAGGGTCATGTAATCCGTGCGGAGCGTCCGACCCTGACGAAGCTTCAGTCGGTCGATGCGAAGGCTTCTGCCATACAGGTTGAGATGGAGGTCTCCGCTGAGGATTGCCCTCGCTACCAGGGGGTGACGATACGTGGTCTGAAGTGTGTCGAGAGCCCAGACTGGCTCAAGGAGCGACTACAAAGCATCGGCCAGCGTCCTATCAATGCGGTGGTTGATGTGACCAACTTCGTCTTACACGAGATCGGGCAACCGCTACACGCTTTTGACGCTCAGAAGATTGCTGGCGGGAAGCTGCGCATAGCTCATCTACCTGCTGGCACGCCTTTTACCACCTTGGATGGCGTAGAGCATAAGCTCACAGGCATGGAGAATATGATCTGCGACAGCCAGCTCACACCGCTTTGCATCGGAGGCGTGATGGGCGGACTGGACTCGGGCGTGACGATGGAGACGACAGACATATTTATAGAGGCGGCCAACTTCAATCCGACGATCACACGTCGCGCTGCTAGAAGTCACGGGCTGAGCACCGACTCCTCTTTCCGCTTCGAACGTGGACTAGATCCCGAGGCGACTGACTGGGCGCTCCAGCGTGCTGTATCGCTCATTCTGGAGATTTGCGGAGGCACCATAGCGGGTGAGACGGTGGATCACTATCGTATGCACCTGGATCCAGTAGAGTTGACAATCTCTACGGACTATGTCTCTCGGACCATCGGTCGTGACCTGACGGCAGAGCAGCTACAGCTCATCTTAGACGCTCTGGAGATGTCGCCTAAGGCTGTGGAGGGCGAAGCTTTTGCCATCTCTGTGCCTCGCTATCGCTACGATGTGACACGTCCAGTGGATGTCGTCGAGGAGGTACTGCGCATCTACGGTTACAATGCCGTCCCGCTCTCAGGTTATGTGCATGCGAGTCTCTCTAAGCAGAGCGACCAAGACCATATCTACCATGCTCAGCTCAAGCTTTCGGAGCTACTCACAGGCTTTGGCTATCGAGAGATATTGAATAATTCGCTCACCTCTCGGCAATACTTTGAGGGGCAAAAGGCTTTTGACCTTAATCAGCTCGTACCGATAGAGAACCCGCTGAGTCAAGAGCTCAACGTGCTACGCCCCACCCTCCTCGTGGGTGGTCTAGAAACGATCTCTGACAATGTGCACCGCAAGCAACCTTACTGTGCTCTCTATGAGTGGGGCAACGTCTACCGCTACAAGCAGAACGACCAGGCGACTACGCCCCTAGATCAGTACACCCAAGCGCACAGACTAGGCCTGTGGCTCTCGGGCACGCTCATGCCAAACAGCTGGACGACCGCTGGCGAAGCAACTTCTCCCTATATGCTGCGAGGAGTTGTTGAGAAGCTCTTAGCACACATGGGCTTTACGACAGAAGACTACTCGGTGACTACACCTGCCGAGTGCCACGACCTGTGGAGCGAGGTGGTCTGCTACACCGATCGAGAGGGCAAGAGCCTCGCCTACGTAGGAGTCATCAGTAACTACTGGCTTACGAAGTGCGATATCAAGCAGCCTGTCTACTACGCCGAGCTATACAGCGACACCTTGATGGCGCATCTGCTACAGCACAAGGTAGTCAGCACGGAGCTCAGCAAGTACCCAACGGTGAAGCGTGACTTAGCGCTACTCATTGACAACAACATTACCTACGAAGCATTGGCTAGCACCGCTCGCAAGGCTGAGCGTAAGCTACTTCAGCGGGTTGAGCTCTTTGATGTCTACACGGGCAAGGAGCTACCTTCGGGTAAGAAGAGCTACGCCTTGAGCTTCTACCTACGTGACGACAAGGGCACCCTACGAGATGCCCAGATCGATGCCGCCATGAAGCGTATCTGGCAAGCCATCGAGCAGGAGTACCACGCCACGCTTCGCTAAGCTAAGCTAGGCTAGACTAGCTTATCCAATCATCTGACATATCAATCAACTAACATAGTTAAGTATCCAATCCAATCATGGGAAGAGCATTTGAATATCGTAAAGCACGCAAACTAAAGCGTTGGGGCAATATGGCTCGTGTCTTCACGAAGCTAGGTAAGGAGATCACCATTGCCGTTAAGGCTGGCGGACCTGATCCTGACACCAACCCACGACTACGTGTCCTCGTCCAGACGGCAAAGAAGGAGAACATGCCTAAGGAGAACGTGGAGCGTGCTATCAAAAAGGCTACCGACAAGGACAGCAACACCGATTATAAGGAGATGAACTATGAGGGCTACGGTCCGCATGGCATCGCTATCTTTGTAGAGACGGCAACAGACAATACGACTCGCACGGTCGCCAACGTACGTAGCTACTTCAATAAGTTTGGCGGTAGTCTCGGGACGACGGGTAGCTTGGAGTTTCTCTTTGACCATCGTTGCGTCTTCCACGTTCAGCCTAAAGCAGAGATAGACCAGGAGGAGCTGATCCTAGACTTGATCGACTATGGCGTGGAGGATATAGAGCAAGACGAGGAGGAGTGGGTCATCGAGGGCGACTTCTCTCAGAACGGGGCTCTCCAAGCCAAGCTCGAGGAACTGGGATTTGAGATTAGCTCGGTCGAGTTCATCCGCGTCCCCAAGGACACCCGCTCGGTAAGCGCTGAGGAGCGCGAAGAGCTCAACAAGCTCATTGAGCGACTCGAAGAGGATGAAGATGTGCAGAACGTCTTCACCAATATGGAGGACGAAGAGGAGTAATCTTCGCCTCCCCTCTCGGCTCCGTCCTTTATTTCCTTTCTTACAGCAGATAAGCTGTAGCACAGTTGCCCTTTGTTTAGCGCACGAATCCCTTTAGCACATGCAGCACATACGTAACTTTTGTATCATAGCTCACATTGATCATGGCAAGAGTACCCTCGCCGATCGTCTTTTGGAGTATACCAATACAGTCCAAAAGAAAGATCTGCAGGATCAAGTCTTGGACAATATGGATCTAGAGCGTGAGCGTGGCATCACCATCAAGAGCCACGCCATACAGATGTCCTATACTAAGGATGATGTGGAGTACACGCTCAATCTGATTGACACGCCAGGACACGTGGACTTCAGCTACGAGGTGTCTCGCTCCATAGCTGCATGTGAGGGTGCGCTACTCATCGTAGACGCTTCGCAGGGAATACAGGCGCAGACCATCAGCAACCTCTACATGGCGATTGATCATGACCTGACCATCATCCCAGTGGTCAACAAGATCGACCTGCCAGGCGCTTCGCCCGAAGAGGTGCAGGACCAGATCGTTAGTCTGCTGGGAGTAGATCCAGACGAAGTACTCTTTGCCAGTGGTAAGACGGGACAGGGTGTCAACGAAATCCTTGATGCCATCATAGAGCGTGTGCCAGCGCCCGTAGGAGATCCCGAAGCTCCCTTGCAGGCGCTTATCTTCGACTCCGTCTTCAATCCCTTCCGTGGCATCATCGCCTACTATAAGATTGTCAACGGCTCTATTGCCAAGGGCGACAAAGTCAAGTTCATCAACACAGGTATGGAGTACGACGCCGATGAGGTAGGCGTGCTTAAGCTTGACATGATGCCGAGAGATCGGGTCAACACAGGCGACGTGGGCTACATCATCTCTGGCATCAAGACCAGCAAAGAGGTCAAGGTGGGCGATACGATCACGCACATTCAGCGCCCCGCCTCAGAGGCTATTGCAGGCTTTGAGGAGGTCAAGCCGATGGTCTTCGCTGGTGTCTACCCCATTGACACGGAAGACTTTGAGGACTTGCGCGCTTCGCTCGAGAAGCTACAGCTCAACGATGCTTCGCTCACCTTTACACCCGAGAGCTCCGCAGCACTAGGCTTCGGCTTCCGCTGCGGGTTCCTTGGCTTGCTCCATATGGAGATCATTCAGGAGCGTCTCGACCGTGAGTTCAATATGAACGTCATCACGACCGTCCCCAACGTCTCCTACCTCGTTTATGACAAGAAGGGCGGCGTGACCGAGGTGCACAACCCATCTGGCCTGCCCGATCCGATGCAGATTGATCACATCGATGAGCCGTACATACGAGCCACGATCATCACAGACACCGCCTACATCGGTCCTATCATGACGCTCTGCCTTGACAAGCGTGGCATCCTCATCAAGCAGGAGTACATCAGTGGCAATCGTGTTGAGATCTACTTTGATCTGCCTCTTGGGGAGATCGTCATCGACTTCTATGACAAGCTCAAGAGCATCTCACGAGGCTACGCTTCCTTTGACTATCATCTGAGCGACTTCCGTCCCTCCAAGTTGGTCAAGCTAGACATCCTCCTCAATGGCGAGCCCGTCGATGCGCTCTCGACGCTGACGCACTTTGACAACAGCGTCCCCTTCGGTCGCCGTATGTGCGAGAAGCTCAAGGAGCTCATCCCACGCCAGCAGTTTGACATAGCCATCCAAGCCGCCATCGGCGCTAAGATCATCGCCCGTGAGACCGTCAAGGCAGTGCGCAAAGATGTGACAGCCAAGTGCTACGGTGGTGATATCAGCCGTAAGCGTAAGCTACTAGAGAAGCAGAAAGAGGGTAAGAAGCGTATGAAGCAGATCGGCAACGTGGAGATACCGCAGAAAGCCTTCCTCGCTGTCCTCAAGCTCGACTAAAGCCCCTCCACAGCTCATCTTATCGCCACAGCCTAGGCTCCAACGTCTAGGCTACCGACTTGTCCCCCGCACGCAACACTCACCTAGCCAAACCATCTAGACCATGCCACCCCTAAAGCCTACACAGCAGAAGCAGCTCCGCAAGCCGCAAGCCTCTCTCGACCGCACGACCGAGGGGCGCGTACCACCTCAAGCCACAGATATTGAGGAGGCTGTGCTGGGCGCCATACTACTGGAGAAGGAGGCCTTCTCCGAGATCAGCACCATCCTAGAGCCCGAGAGCTTCTATATCAATGCGCACCAGATCATCTTCGAGGTCATGCGCGACCTCAGTCTGGAGGAGCAGCCGATAGATCTGCATACCGTCAGCCAGAGACTACAGCGTGATGGCAAGCTGGACCAGGTCGGGGGGATGCCCTTCCTCGTCGAGCTCTCCAACCGTGTCATCAGTGCGGGCAACCTCGAGTACCACGCCATGATTGTGGCGCAAAAAGCCCTCAGTCGCAACCTGATCAAGTTCTCTACCGAGGTACTCACTGCAGCTTACGAAGATACCATCGACATCGAGGATCAGATGGAGACCGCCGAGGGAACACTCTTCGCCCTCTCGCAGAAGCATCTACGCAAAGATGTCCAGCCCATCAATACGGTCCTCAAAGTTGCCATCGATGATATCAAGGCTGCCGCCAATAGTGCCGAGGGTATCAGCGGTATCTCCTCTGGCTTTGACGGCATCGATGCGATGACAGCTGGGTGGCAGAAGTCAGACCTCATCATCATCGCTGCGCGCCCCGCTATCGGTAAGACAGCTTTCGTCCTCTCCATGGCCAAGTACATTGCTGTGGACAACAAGATACCCGTTGCCCTCTTCAACCTAGAGATGAGCAGCGTGCAGCTAGTCAAGCGTCTGATCAGTAACGTCTGCGAGCTCCCTGGCGAAAAGCTCAAGAGCGGTCAGCTTGAGCAGTTTGAGTGGACCCAACTTGATGAGCGTATCAGCGTCTTGGAGAATACGCCCCTCTACATTGACGACACGCCTAGCCTCTCCGTCTTCGAGCTACGTACCAAGGTGCGCCGTCTCGTACGAGAGCACGACATCAAGATCATCATCATCGACTACCTCCAGCTGATGAATGCCAGCGGGATGAACTTTGGCAACCGTGAGCAAGAGGTCAGTACCATCTCCCGCTCGCTCAAGATGCTAGCCAAGGAGCTAGACATACCCATCATCGCCCTCTCACAGCTCAACCGTGCTGTCGAGCTGCGCAAGAACGATAGCGGGACCAATAGCAAGGTGCCTCAGCTCTCCGACCTGCGTGAGTCAGGCGCTATCGAGCAGGATGCCGATATGGTTTGCTTCCTGCACAGACCCGAGGTGTATGGCATCATGCAGGATGACAACGGAGACACCAAGGGCATCGGCTACTTCATCATTGCCAAGCACCGTAACGGTCCTATCGGCGATGTGCGTATCGGCTTCCGAGGCGAGTTTGCCAAGTTCTACCCACTCGAAGAGGCAAACATGCACTACACCTCCCAGATCAATGGCGTCAAAGCAAGACAGACATCATCTGCTACTCCAGGAGTCACGCCAGGCGCAGAGGCTGGTAATCCCTTCGGGCAAACCTTTAACGTCGGCGCCTCAGACTTCAACCCGATGGCCACCGACGACGAGGAGAGCGACTTCCCCTACTAGCACAGAGCTAGCCTACCACACCAGACGCTGTCGCTCCTTCTGACAGTGCCCAAAGACTATACAGATAAGGCTCAATCGCTGAACAAAAAGCGGTTGAGTCTTTTTCTTTTTGCGCCTACCACAGTTCAATTCTTCGGAAGGAATACTCAAATAGCTCGGAGGAAAGCCAAAATCCCCACGGAGGGGCGAAATAAAAGTTCGGAAGAATGAAATGAAACTTCGGAAGAAAGATTTCGAAGTTCGGAAGAATTTCTGATTTCCTCCATGGAGATTTCCGAATACCTCAGGAGGAAACATGATTCGTCAAGAAGTTGCCGAGCCTGTCCAAGCAGATTCGCAACCCTTAACCGCACTTTTGCTTGTTTCCTCCTTATGAAAACAGATTTTCCTCCGTATGAAAATAAAGTTTCGTCCGTATGAAACGGAGGAGAGGCAGGCGGTTGGGTGCTTTTTCGTACATTTGTAAGCGATAGCAGTCGGGCTTGCTAGCACTGACTGCGACAGACCTTTTTTATCTCAGTAGACTTTATCGATCTCATCGTGCTATGCAAGAGCCAAACAAACCTAGAGTGATCATCAGCGGAGGCGGTACCGGTGGACATATCAACCCCGCCCTAGCTATTGCCGACGAGGTACGTCGACGCTATCCCGAGAGTCAGATACTTTTCGTTGGAGCCTTGGGACGTATGGAGATGGAGCGTGTCCCCGCTGCAGGCTATGAGATCGTTGGTCTGCCTGTCATGGGGATGGATCGCAAGCGTCTCTGGCGCAACTTTAAGGTGCTGCGCTCTCTGATCAAGAGCCGCCTGATGGTTCGCAAGACTTTGGCAGACTTTCATCCCGATCTAGCCGTCGGTGTGGGTGGCTATGCGAGCGCCCCTACGCTCAAGGAGGCTCAGCGTAGCGGTATCCCGACGCTCCTACAGGAGCAAAACAGCTATGCCGGCGTGACCAATAAGTTCCTGGCTCGTGAGGCGAAGTGTATCTGCGTCGCTTACCCAGGTATGGAGCGCTTCTTCCCGAGTGATCGGATCATCCTAACGGGCAATCCCGTACGCCACGCTATCGAGTACAACCATACGACCCGTGAGGAGGCGTGCGCTTACTTTACGCTCCCCTCTTCACTGTCACGTACTATCTTGGTCATGGGCGGCAGTCTAGGGGCTAGGACGATCAATGAATCGGTCGTGGCTGCGCTACCTGAGTGGAGCAAGCTAGGCTATCAATTGATCTGGCAGACGGGACGCAGCTACGAGCATGAAGCACAGGAGCTCATCAAGGAATATGATATTAGCAAGCGTGCTTACGTATCAGCTTACGTAGAGCGCATGGATCTAGCTTACAGTCTGGCCGATGTGGCAGTGTCTCGTGCGGGTGCCCTGAGCGTCTCGGAGCTTTGTCTCTCGGAGCTACCAGCCATCCTAATTCCTTCGCCCAATGTGGCTGAGGATCATCAGACGAAAAATGCGCGTGCACTCTCTACTCGTGGCGCTGCAATCCTCCTTCCAGATAGCGAAGCGGTAGGCCAGATGGGGCTCACCATCACTGAGCTACTCAAAGATGAGACGCGGAGAGAGGAGATGAAGGCGGCGCTCCGTGACCTCGCTACACCGCAAGCTGTGGAGCGCATCGTGGATCAGATGGAGCTACTGTGGTAGTCTCTTTTTACTTTGCAAAGACCATTCGCTAACGCATGAGTTACGTTTATTTTATCGGTATCGGAGGTGCTGGCATGAGTGCTCTAGCACGTTACTATCACCTCAAGGGATGCAATGTGTCGGGCTACGACCGCTCACACAACATGTACACCGACGAGCTAGAGCAACTAGGCATCGCTATACACTACGACAGCGATGCCTCGTGGCTGGAGAGCGCTCCGATGACTCCTGACAATACGCTAGTCATCTACACGCCTGCTATACCGCACGACCACCCTGAGCTATGCTATCTGCGTAGTCATCACTTCCGTGTACTAAAGCGCGCTGAGGCGCTTGGCGTCATAGCCGAGAGCTATCGCACTTTGGCTGTTGCTGGTTCGCATGGCAAGACCACGACGACCAACATGCTAGCGCATATCCTAGATGGTGCCAAGGAGGTGGGCTGTACCGCCTTCATCGGTGGACTGGCTGTGGATACGGGATCTAACTTTATCTACTCCGACCACTCCGATCTGCTGGTGGTAGAGGCGGACGAGTATGACCGCTCGTTCCTACACCTCAACCCTTATATGGCTGTAGTGACCTCGACCGATGCGGATCACCTAGACATCTACGGAGACTATGCGGGGTACCTAGCAGGCTTCGAAGAGTTTTGTAGCCAAATACAGCCTGGTGGCACGCTACTGATGAAGGAAGGGCTACCGATCAAGCCACACCTAGCAGAAGGCGTACGCACATTGACCTATGGCAGTGCCTCTACGGCGGACGTTTACTACGACCATGTGACCGTCGGAGATGGGACAATCCGCTTCGACTGGCACTACCCAGAGGCGGGGATTCATCTAGAGCAGGTCGCTCTCGGGGTGCCTGTACGTACTAACCTGGAGAATGCTACGGCAGCTATGACCATCGCTTATCTCAACGGGGTCGCTCCTGCGAACATCGTACGAGGCGTGGAGAGCTTCCGAGGTACCAAGCGACGCTTCGAGCTGGTACTGCAGACAGATCGTCACCTACTCATTGACGACTATGCGCATCACCCAGTGGAGCTAGACAGTTCCATTCGCTCGATCAAGGAGATCTACGGTTCGGAGGATGTGCTGGCTATCTTCCAGCCACATCTCTACTCGCGCACGGCAGACTTTTATCAGGACTTTGCCAAGAGCCTCTCACATGTAGATCAGGTGATCGTGCTAGACATTTACCCAGCCCGTGAGGAGCCTATGCCTGGCGTCACATCGGAGCTTATATACAAGGAGCTGACAGCGCCACACCGCTGGCTATGTACCAAGGAGGAGCTACTGCCTCTGCTTCGACAGATAGAACTGCCACGCGTGGTGGTCACGGTCGGTGCAGGAGACATTGACAAGCTGGTCCTCCCGATCAGAGATTATCTAGCTACACTATAAGGGATGCGCTACCTATACCTTTCTCTCGCTCTGCTCCTCGTAGGACTGCTCTGCTACATGGCACTCGTGCCTCCTCAGATAGCGCCAGCACGTATCGTCGACGTGAAGGCGGATATTAGGTATGAGGGTGAGCACCCATTGATGCCGGAGCGAGACCTCGTGAGCGAACTGAAGGCGCTAGGCTTTCGCCCCATAGGTCAGTCGGTAGACTCACTCTCCACAATGGCTATCGAGTCACAGTTGATACGCAACGGACTCTTTAGCCACATAGACCTCTACACTACTCCAGGGGGTGTGCTGCACGTATCCATGCTACAGCGCGAACCTCTCTTTACGCTCCTCACACCACAGGGTAACTACTTCGTCTGCAAGGATCAGACGGTGGTGCCGATAGAGCGTAGCGAGGACTACTATACGACCTTCCTGCCAGTCAGCGGGAGCATATCTGTAGAGCAAGCCTCTCATCAGCTTTACCCATTGATGCAACTAATCCTTTCTGACCCTCTCTGGCGAGATCTATTCATACACATCTATGTAGATCCATACCGAGGGGTCATCGCCACGCCACGAGCTAGCAACACGGAGATTATCCTTGGCACTAGCTCTAACTGGGAGGAGAAGCTGGACAAGCTCAAGCTCTTCGTAGAGCAAGTGATACCCATATTTGGCTGGAATAGCTTTATTTCAGTAAATTTGGAGTACAAAGACCAGATAGTAACTGTCCCATCGGAGGAGGGAGCACTACAACACTCCCGACCAAGCCTCCCGGCACAGACTTTATAATACCACTCTCACGACTTAATCTCAAGCACTCGAATGTCATACAACGAAGATCTCTACACCGCCATAGACTTAGGTAGCGCTACCATACGGGGTATGGTAGGTACTAAGAAGGATGGCAAAGTCCTCCCTATCGCAATAGCCGAGGTGCCCACAAGCAACGCAATCCGCAAGGGGGTCGTCAACAATATGGAGGAGCTACACAACAAGCTCAAGGTACTTATAGATCGGCTCAACGAGCAGCTCCCCGACAAGCACACAGAGATCAAAAAGGTCTACGTAGGCTTCGGTGGCAAGTCCCTTATGTCTCGCTCCTACAAGATCAATCATAAGATGGACAATCCTGACGGGGAGGAGATCAGCGACTACCATATCAACCTAATCAATGAGCGTGTCAAGAACTACCGACTCAACGCTCACGAGGTGCTAGACGTCTCTGACCCTTATTGTCTCGTAGACGGACGCGTGGAGCGGAATATCAAGGGTCTGCTCTGCACGGAGTTTTCGATCCACTTCAACCTCATCACGACCCGCTCTAGCAATGTCAACTTCATCCGTATGGCTATCGAGGACCGTCTAGGACTTGAGCTAGAGGCTATCCTTCCCTCACCATGCTGCGAGGCGGACGTACTCCTCTACCCCGATGCTAAGACGCTCGGCGTGGCGCTAGTCAACATTGGGGCGGGTACTTCCTCTGTCGCTATCTACAAAAACGACACGCTGAAGTGCCTACGGGTCATCCCCTTTGGTTCGAAAAACATTACCAACGACCTGATGTCCCTCCACATCACCTATCCCGAGGCAGAGAAGATCAAGCTGGAGAGTGCAACCCCTTTTACCGATGCCTACGATGACGAGACGCTCACGCTCAGCTCTCCCGATGGAACCCGTGACCGTGAGCTTAAGATGCGTGATGTCAACAGCCTCGTGACTGCTCGCATGAAGGAGATCACAGCAAACGTACTCCGTGTCATCCACGACTTCGAGGCTGGTGCTCGGC
>NZ_CAMYEZ010000056.1 GCF_947254915.1 uncultured Porphyromonas sp.
ACGCCCCGCGTGGACTTTCACCACAGATGTATGACATGCCCGTCATACAACAAAAGAGGGCTGGGTCCATCACAACGGACTCAGCCCTCTCTTTGTTTAGCTCTCCTCCTCTCTCATTTAGTTTGTTTCATACCCGAGAGAGCTACAATTTTACAAAGCCAGAGCCCAAGGCTAACGCAAGGTAAGCAATCCTCTAGTAGCTACGCACGATAAGACATCTATTCACTCCAACAAGTCCGACAGCTCCGATTGATTTTGACTTCCTCCGAGGAATTTTCCTAATAGCT
The DNA here is from genome assembly GCF_947254915.1 of uncultured Porphyromonas sp. Taxonomy (GTDB): domain Bacteria; phylum Bacteroidota; class Bacteroidia; order Bacteroidales; family Porphyromonadaceae; genus Porphyromonas. Next base: position 288 of record NZ_CAMYEZ010000056.1, read on the forward strand.
CACGAGAAAACGAAAATTCTTCACCGAGGGGCGATATAAAAGTTCGGAAGAGTGAAATGAAACTTCGGAAGAATGAAATGAAACTTCGGAAGATTTTTTTCGTTTCTCGCTGGATAATCAAACGTCTCCACCGAGGAATCTTTTGATTTTCTTCGTAGAGACGTAAATGAACTCATTATGTATCATACGACACTTCTATTTTTGAAAACTTTTTCTCTAGCGGTATCCCGACTGATTTCGTACCTTTGTGCTGGAAGTCTCCCCAATGTGGTGGAGACATTTACCTCTCTAGATAGCTTTATGAATCAAGTATCTCCTTCTCCTGAGACTCTATCCGCAGCGCGTGAGGCGGTCGATGTATTACAGCGTGGTGGTATCATCCTCTACCCTACCGACACGATCTGGGGCTTGGGATGCGATGCGACCAATGAAGAGGCGGTGGATCGGCTCTCGGCTCTCAAGGGTCGCCCCACAGGCAAGCCTATGCTGATGCTGGTCGATAGTGACATGCGGATACCATCCTATGTGCGTACGGTGCCGTCGATGGCCTACCAATTGATTGATGTAGCGGTGCGTCCGCTCACAATTATCTACCCTGGGGGGCGCAATGTGGCTCCGCAACTACTGGCGGACGACGGCTCAATTGGGATACGCATTGCGAGCGATACGCTCTGTCAGGAGATCTGCCGACTGCTACGCCGACCGCTCGTATCCACCTCGGCCAATCTGGCGGGAACTACTTCACCGCACAACTACTCGGAGATCGACCCAGAACTGATCAAGCTGGTGGACTATGTAGTCCCGCTACGCCAAGATGAGCATATCGATGGAATGCCCTCAGATATTATCAAGTTGGGGCTCAATAATGAGGTGCAGGTCATTCGCTAGGTAATAAGCTTGGTCAAAAGCCACTAAACGGTTCTTTAGTGGCTCCTAATCACGCCCCATCTATGAGCAAGAAGTCTCGACAAGCTACGGTACGTCTGCGCTACATCGTCTCTGACCTTGTGGCAGTACTGCTGGCGACGACACTCTTCAACGTGGTGCGCTACGTGGTTGAGGATCAGAGTGCGACCTTTGGCGAGCTGTCACTCTTCCTCTTCAACACGAAGATGTACTGGGTGACGATCGTGGTGGTGCTCTTCTGGATGGGCTTCCTGACGCTCTCGGGGTACTATAATAAGGTGTTGGCGAAGAGTCGCATCGACGAATTCTTCCTAACGGCTGGGAGTGTCTTCGTGGGGGTAGTCATCGAGTACCTCTTCCTCGTGGTGGACGATGTGATCGATGGACGCAGTGCGCATCTGCTCCTCTTTGCGCTACTCTACCTGACGCACTTCCTCCTCATCTATGCGGGTCGTCTGACGATTACTTTGCAGCAGATCCGGTATGACCGGACGCCAGGGCATTGGCCACAGATCCTGCTCATCGGTACGCCTGAGGTGATGGATAAGCTACAGGCGGTGCGTATGGAGATGCACTACCACGCTGTGGCTGAGCTTCCCTTCGGCTCTGAGCCAGCCACGCTAGAGCAGGTGCAGGCGATACTGGAGGAGCAACCGATCGAGGCGATCTATATGGTGGCCAATGAGGCGGACACGCTACGAGCTACGCATCTGCTCTACGAGCTGTACCGCTGCAAGCTACCGATCAAGATATACCTAGAGGGGGTCATGGGAGTACGCTCCTCGCTACAAGCGCGTACGCTCCGTGGGCTACCGCTACACGACGTGACGCAGACGCAGATGAGCGAGATGGAGCGCAATGTGAAATGGCTCTTTGACCGTCTCTTCTCGCTAGTCTTGCTAGTGCTTCTGTCGCCTCTCTTTGCAGTACTGGCGGTCTTGGTTCGGCGCTCTTCGGAGGGTTCCGTCTTTTACCGTCAGGAGCGTGTGGGGCGCAGTGGCAAGCCTTTTTGGATCTATAAGTTTCGCACGATGTACACAGATGCAGAGGCTGCGGGTCCTCAGCTTAGCCATGAGGGAGACAAGCGAGTCACGCCACTAGGGGCCAAGCTGCGCAAGTACAGACTGGACGAGCTGCCCCAGTTTTACAATGTATTGCGAGGCGATATGTCTATCGTAGGGCCTCGTCCCGAGCGCGCTTACTACATCAAGCAGATCCTCGAGCGGGCACCCTACTACTACCTACTACACCAGCTACGGCCGGGCATCACGTCGTGGGGAATGGTGCGATACGGCTACGCCTCGACGGTCGATGAGATGGTCGAGCGACTCTACTACGACTGGCTCTACTACGAGCATATATCGATCAAGCTCGACCTAGCGGTGCTGCTCTGCACGGTGGGCACTATTATCAAGGGAAAAGGAAAGTAACACGGCTGCGATGACGACTACGACTACACGAACATCACTACTACAACGCTTTATCCTATGGCGAGAGGCGCATATCAGTGAGCGCATCTTCGTACTGATCTTATCTTTTATCATCGGTATCTTGACCGCCCTGGCTGCCTTTGCGCTCAAACAGTTGATTGGCACGATACAGCATCTCCTGATGCCCGCTATACGGCAGGCTAATGTGTGGTACCTGATCCTGCCTCCTATCGGTGTACTGCTGACGGCGGGCGTGGTCAAGCTCTTCATCCGTGACGACATAAGCCACGGCGTGACGAAGGTGCTAGGCGCTATGTCACAGCGCAAGAGTCGTATCAAGCCGCACAATATGTGGTCGTCGCTCCTAGCTAGTTCGATCACCATCGGCTTCGGAGGCTCGGTCGGTGCTGAGTCTCCTATCGTGATGACGGGAGCCGCCATCGGAAGCAATACGGGACGGCTCTTCAAGCTGGAGCAGCGTCAGCTCATGCTCCTCGTGGGGTGTGGCGCTGCAGGAGCTATTGCGGGTATCTTTAAGGCACCCATTGCGGGCTTGGTCTTTGTGGTGGAGGTGCTACTCCTCGACCTGACGCTAAGTAGTGTGCTACCGCTACTGATTAGCTCGGTCACATCGGCTACGACCGCTTACCTGCTGACGGGACAGCAGGCGATGTTTTCCTTTTATCAAAACGACCCCTTTACGGCAGAGCGCATTCCCTACGTAATCCTGCTCGGTATCGCCTGTGGCTTCACCTCGCTATACTTCTCCAAGGTGATGTTTGCCCTGGAGAGTTGGCTCAAGGGTCGCAGCAACTTCTTCAAGCGTTACGGCATCTCGATGCTCATCCTCAGTGTGGCTATCTTCCTCTTTCCTCCGCTCTTTGGCGAGGGCTACAGCACGCTCAGTGATCTGATGGCGGGACAGTACAGCTCCGTGACGGACAATAGTATCTTCGCCTCCTTCGGGAGTAACTACTGGGTCATCTTCGCCTTCCTCCTCTGTACGATGCTGGTCAAGGTCTTTGCCTCCGTAGCGACCAATAGCGGTGGCGGGTGCGGTGGACTCTTTGCGCCTAGCCTCTTCGTGGGGGGCTTGTGTGGCTTTGTCTTTGCCTATGCGCTAAACTTCTTCCCCTTCATTGAGGTCTACCTACCGCAAAAGAACTTTGTCCTCATGGGCATGGCGGGCGTGATGGCGGGCGTGATGCACGCTCCGCTGACGGGCACCTTCCTCATCGCTGAGCTAACGGGGGGCTACAACCTGCTCCTGCCACTCATGCTGGTCGCTATCTGCTCCTACGGGACGATCCGCATCTTCATGCCTCACAGTATCTACTCTCTACGCTTGGCGCAAAAGGGCAAACTGATGACCCACAGCAAGGATCAGGCGGTTCTCACGGTGATGAGCATCGACAATGTGATCGAGACGGACTTTGATAAGGTCTACCCCGACATGACGCTCGGCGAACTGGTTCAGGTGGTGGGGCGTGCGAAGCGCAATCTCTTTCCAGTGGTGGAGCGGGAGACAGATAAGCTCCTTGGGGTGGTTTCGCTCGATGATATACGCAATATTATGTTTCGCCCTGAGCTTTACGATCGCTATAAGGTGAATCGCATTATGGTTTCCCCTCCAGCCCGCATCCAGAGCGATATGCATATGGATCATATCATGCACCTCTTTGATGAGACTAAGGCGTGGAACCTCCCCGTCGTAACGCCCGAGGGACAGTACCTCGGCTATGTCTCCAAGTCTAAGATATTCAACACCTACCGAGAGGTGCTCAACGTCCTCTCACCTGACGAATAAACAGCTAGCTATGAAGAAAGATCAAGTCCGCATTATCTTTTACGGTACCGCTCCCTTTGCGACGGCGTGCCTAGAGCGTCTCGTCGACGGGGGCTACCCTGTTGTCGCTGTCGTCACGGCTCCTGACAAGCCTGCGGGACGTGGGCACCGCCTACAGCCCTCTGCGGTCAAGGTTTGTGCGACCAAGCTCGGACTACCTATATTACAGCCGACAAACCTACGAGACGAAGCTTTCGTCCAGCAACTCACGGAGCTAAAGCCAACGCTCGGCGTGGTGGTCGCCTTCCGTATGCTACCTCGTGAGGTGTGGAGCCTGCCCCCGTGGGGTACGGTCAATATACATGGTTCGTTACTTCCGCAGTATCGTGGCGCTGCTCCGATCAATTGGGCGCTAATCAATGGCGAGCGGGAGACGGGCGTGACCCTCTTCCAGTTACGTCACGAGATCGATACGGGAGACATCATTGCCGCTTCGGCTTGTCCGATTGAGCCGGAAGATGACTTTGGCACGCTTTACGACAAACTGATGGCTCTTGGCGCAGAGCTACTGGCTCACGGCTTGAGTTTGCTAATGCAGCACGATGGTCGCTACCCGCAAGCTCTACCGCAAGAGGAGCACCCTGACCTGCGCCCTGCTCCTAAGCTTACGAAGGAGAACACGCGCATTGACTGGCATCAGTCAGCGCACGAGATACACAACTTGGTACGTGGCCTAGCGCCTCAGCCTGGTGCCTGGACGATGCTGGAGCTCCCCAACGAAGAGCCTCTCCTCGTCAAGATCTATGCAACCACGCTCTTGCAACAGGAAGCTGACGAGCGACCCGTGGGACAGTGCGTCTCTCCTCGCAAAGGTCAACTAGCCGTGCAGTGTGGCGATGGACTTCTCCTGATTGATCAGCTAAAGCCTCAAGGCAAGAAGCTTCTCTCGGCACGTGACTGGCTCAACGGACTCAAAGTCTCCGTCGAGGAAGTTCGCTTTGTCTAGTCGCTTCCATACAAGCAAGTAGCACAACCCTAGTGACCCCACAGCTATCCATCACCCTGCCTCCCTCGAAGAGTCTCTACAATCGGCTCTTTGTGATGGCACGACTGGCGCACCTGAGCATCCCCTCACTGTGGCATCAGCTAGATCTCTGCGAAGACTTGGCTGTTATGCTACACGCCTCGGGGAGTAGCGAGGGACGCATATCCGTAGGGGCTTCGGGCACGGCTATGCGCCTCCTGACCGCACTCTTTGCTTTGACCACAGAGCGAGAGGTTCTGCTGGTATCGCCTGTTCGTCGTATGACCGAGCGACCGCTTGCACAGCTAATTACACTACTCTCTCAGCTCGAAGCCGACCTCGCACAACCATCGTCCCAAGAGCCTGTCGGAGGGCTTTACCCACTGGTGCGCATTCGTCCGATGAACTCGCAGCAGAAAGGTCTACTCCCCACGCTAACCCTGCCGAGCGGACTAGAGAGTAGCCAGACGGTCACCGCCCTACTCCTCATTGCGCCCTATCTGCCCCACGGACTAGCCCTTCGCTGGCAAGACGACCAGCTTCCCAGCGCCTCTTACATCCAGTTGACCTGCTCCTTAATGCAGTCATGCGGTATTGACCTCTCAGTTGATCGTCACGGGATCCATGTCGCTCCAGGAGCCTACTGCGAGGCAACGCTCACACGCCTTCTCTCGCACCCCATAGGTGACTGGTCCTCGGCACAGTACCCCCTTCAGTGGGCACTTATGACGCCACGTCCCTGCCAGCTCTTGTTGACCAATGTCCCAGCGCAGAGCTTGCAACCCGACGCCCGAGCCTTAGAACTGCTACAGATCTCCCCCGAATGGCTAAGCACAAGCGACGACACCCTCTGCTTTGACAGCGAGTTCCTGCAGAAGCATCTGCGTAAGCTCACGTTTGGGAGTATTTCCCTGTCAAACAATCCAGACTTCGCCCCCACACTCATTGCCCTCCTGCTCTACTATCAGAAGAAAGCACAGCTCCGTGGACTGAACCTCCTACACCTCAAAGAAAGCGACCGCATCGCCCTCATCCTGCGCAATGGCGAGCAGCTCGGTTATCAACTCACCTACGAGACAGAGCGGGGCTTCTGCTTAGCCAGTAGCGCACCAAACTCCGTTCACACTCCCGTACCCATTGCCACAGATGCCGACCACCGCATGGTGATGGCGTGGGCTCCTTTCGCCTGGTATCACCAGCTACAGATTGAGACCCCGCAGGCGGTCGACAAGAGCTACCCCACCTTCTGGCGAGACCTTCGCAAGCTCTGCGAGGTCATCGCGACACCTTTATATATATGAGCACGAATCCCCTTCACTATGACCTTTGACACACTAGACCTTTCGCCCGAACTCCTTCGTGCCACCGCCGACCTCGGCTTCTCCGAGCCAATGCCCGTACAGCAGGAGGTCATTCCATACCTATCCACTCATCGAGGGGATCTGATCGCGCTCTCCAAGACTGGCTCGGGTAAGACCGCAGCCTACGGACTGCCCCTCTTAGAGCGCATCATCCAGGCAAAAGGCTCCGCACCTTGTGGACTCATCCTCACGCCAACACGAGAGCTGGCAATACAGGTACAGAGCGACTTAGTCGCTTTGGCAAAGTATACCTCCGTTCGCCAGATCCTAGCACTCTACGGCGGTGCCTCCATCGAGGAGCAAATCCGTCAGCTCGCCAAGGGATACCATATTATAGTAGCCACTCCTGGCAGACTATGCGACCTGATCAGGCGCAAAGCTGTCAAGCTACGCAAGGTCTCGGTCGTCGTCCTCGACGAAGCCGATGTGATGCTCGATATGGGCTTCCAGCGAGATCTGCAGGATATCCTGCAGGCGGTGCCACAGCAGGTGGAGCATTGGCTCTTTTCCGCCACTATGAGCCGAGAGGTGCGGGAGATAGCCGACAATTATATCAGCGATGCCCACGAGGTGCAGATAGGTGCGCTCAATAAAGCGAATGCCGACATCAAGCATCTCTACGTAGCGGTCCCAGCACGGCACAAGTACGCTGCGCTGAAGCGTGTTGTCGACTACTACCCCAACATCTACGGAATCATCTTCTGCCGTACACGTGCTGAGACCAAAGAGATCACCGAGTGGCTCATACGAGATGGGTACCATGCCGATGCGCTACATGGCGACCTTAGCCAAGCGCAGCGGGATATGGTGATGAACCGCTTCCGCATACGCAACCTGCAATTGCTCGTTGCAACCGACGTGGCAGCACGTGGGCTTGATGTAGACGATGTCACTCACGTGCTTCACTACGGTCTGCCCGCCGATCCCGACAGCTACACACACCGTAGCGGACGCACCGCTCGTGCTGGCAAGACGGGCCTCTCGATAGCCATCTGCCATCTACGCGACAGCAAGCAGATACGCATCATCGAGCAGCACGCTGGCATTCGGATTGAGTCAATGCCCCTCCCCTCTGGTCAGGAGATTTGTAAGAAGCAACTCTTCGCTCTAGCGACCAGGATCGAGTATGCCGACAGCAACGAGCACGGCACCCAGTACGATGAGCTACTCAATGCGATCGTGCAGAAGCTCGCCTGGCTTCCTCCCGAGGAGATCATACGTCGTGTGCTCACGCTGGAGGCGGACCGTATCATGCGCTACTACGCCAATACGCCCGACCTCTCGGCTCAAGAGCTGGCCACCGAAGAGCCTAAGTATAGGACAAAAGGTTCCCCCGCGGAGCATCGCAAAGCATCCCAAAAGCGTAGCCGCACCAACCTACCGCCCATGACCTCGCTAAGGATCAACCTCGGCAAGCGCGACAAGCTCTATCCGAACCGTCTCCTAGAGTTGATCAACCGCACGCTTCCCTATAAGATCACCATTGGCAAAATAAACCTCAGTCCCAGCTACAGCTACTTTGAGGTAGCTAGCGAATGGGCCGAGACAGTCGCAGCAGCCCTAAGCGAAGAGGAGTACAACGGTCGCCCCATCCGTGTCACCATTCAGAAGGATCGGTAAAAGCCACAAACCTGTAGCACAGCCTGGGCTCCTTTTTCTACACTGAGGACACTTTCTAGGTATTGCAAAAGTGTTATTTATTTGCTACCTTGCGACAAGTTTAGTGAAAGGCTAGTCAAGTAATCCTAAGTAGGGGAAGAAACAAAGCTTAAGTAGTCCTACTTTCGTCCATCTCCGAGTAGCACATTCGCTAGGCTTACACATTGACGACCGCTAGCTAGCTAGTGGCGTCTAGGTGGTTGCAATCAAAATATTCACTCTAAGTATAACAGGCTATGCAATTGTATCAGACATCAGACATTCGAAACATCGCCGTCATCGGCGGCTCGGGTAGCGGCAAGACAACTCTTGCCGAGGCTATGCTCTATGAGAGTGGCGTCATCAAGCGTCGCGGGACTATTGAAGCACAAAACACTGTGTGCGACTACTTCCCCGTAGAGAAGGAGTATGGCTATACCGTTTTCTCCACCCTATTTAGTGTCGAGTTTGCTCATCGCAAGCTCAACTTCATCGACTGCGCAGGCTCCGATGACTTCGTCGGTGGCACTGTCGCTGCACTCCACGTGACCGACTCGGCACTCGCTGTGGTCAATGCCAAGGAGGGCGTCGAGGTCGGCCTGATCAATCAGATGCGTATCATAGAGCAACTGCATAAGCCTGTGCTCTTTACCATCAATCAGCTGGATAGCGATAAGGCAGACTACGAGAGCACAGTCGCTGGACTCAAGGCTCGCTACGGTGGCAAGGTGGTTGTCATACAGTATCCTGTACAGGAGGGCCCAGACTTCCACCAGGTGGTTGATGTGCTCAATATGAAGATGTACCAGTGGAAGCCCGAAGGCGGTACTCCCGAAGAGCTCGAGATACCAGCAGGTCAGCGAGAGCGTGCCGAGGAGCTTCGCCAAGCACTGATCGAGTCAGCTGCTGAGCACGAGGAGCACCTGATGGAGACCTTCTTTGAGAAAGGGTCGCTCGACGAGGAGGAGATCGTGCAGGGCATGCGCAAGGGTATCGTCCTCGGCGATATGTACCCCGTCTTCTGCGTTAGCGCACTCAAGGATATGGGTGTACGTCGTACGATGACCTTCCTGGGCGATGTAGCACCTCGCGTCACCGAGTCTGCGCTCCCCATCACGACGGAGGGCGTAGAGGTAGCGCCCGATGCTACCGCTCCCGTGAGTCTCTACTTCTTCAAGAGCACCGTGGAGCCGCATATCGGTGAGGTCTCTTACTTCAAGGTGATGAGTGGTACGCTCAAGGAGGGTATGGACTTGACCAATGCGAACAATGGCTCTAAGGAGCGCCTCGGTCAGATCAATGTAGTGGCTGGTGCGCAAAAGGAGAAGGTGAGCCAGCTCGTCGCTGGAGACTTTGGCGCTGCCGTAAAGCTCAAGGATGTACGTCGTGGAGCCACTCTCAACGATAAGGGCGTGGACTATCAGTTCCCCAATATCGAGTACCCTGCCCCCAAGTACCGCCGTGCTATCGTACCAGTCAATGGTGCCGATGCGGAGAAGCTAAGCGAGGCGCTCACACGTATGCAGGAGGAGGATCCCACATGGATTGCTCAGCAGAGCAAGGAGCTACGCCAGCTCATTGTGTATGGTCAGGGAGAGTTTCACCTACGTACGCTCAAGTGGCGACTGGAGAACAATGACAAGATCCCCGTCACCTTTGAGGAGCCACGCATCCCCTACCGTGAGACTATCACGAAGGCAGCTCGCGCTGACTACCGTCACAAGAAGCAGTCGGGCGGTGCTGGACAGTTTGGCGAGGTGCATCTGATCGTCGAGCCTTACGAGGAGGGCAAAGAGCTACCGAGCGTCTTCCGCTTCAACAACCAGGAGTTCAAGATTACCCCTCGAGACACCCAGACCGTCGAACTAGCCTGGGGAGGCAAGCTAGTCTTTGTCAATAGTGTCGTAGGTGGCGCCATCGACAACCGCTTCATGCCAGCCATCCTCAAGGGTATTATGGAGCGCATGGAGCGTGGTCCACTGACGGGCTCCTATGCTCGTGATGTGCGTGTGATCGTCTACGATGGTAAGATGCACCCCGTGGATAGCAATGAGATCTCCTTCATGCTGGCTGGGCGCAACGCCTTTAGCGAAGCCTTCCGCAATGCAGGTCCTAAGATCCTCGAGCCTGTCTACAGCGTCAATGTGACCGTACCCGCAGACTACCTCGGTGATGTGATGAGCGACCTGCAGGGACGCCGTGCGCTGATCATGGGTATGAGTAGCGATGGCAACTACGAGCAGCTCTCTGCCAAGGTGCCTCTCAAGGAGATGAGCGACTACTCCACTTCGCTCAGTTCGCTGACGGGTGGACGCGCCTCGTTTGTCATGAAGTTTGACGCTTACGAGCTCGTACCGTCAGATGTACAGGAGGCACTCTTGAAGGCCTACACAGAGGAGAGCGAGGAGGAGTAACAGACGGCTCCCCGCCACCCTACTAAGTTCTAAGAGCGGTCTCAAGTCACGACGACTTGAGGCCGCTCTCTCTATCTGCTCTCAGGAGCGTAGTCTACAGCTCTCCCGAAGGGCGCCATTTGTCGCTTCGTATCGTGCTGATTTCTTCGCAGATACGAGTTCCAAAAATGGTTCCCCTCTTGGAACTTTTTAGTTCCAAGGGTGGAACTGTCTGTCCTCTCCCAAAGGAATTCTCAACAGCTCTGTGGAAAGTGGAAATTCCTCACCGAGGGGCGAAATGAAACTTCGGAAGAATGAAATGAAAGTTCGGAAGAACGAAATCGCAAGTCCGAAGAATTTTCCAATTCCTCACTGAACTAGCAAAGATCTTCACCGAGGAATTTTCGATTTCCTCCATAGAGACGTATGTGAACTCATCGTGATATAATGCGTTAGCCCTACTAAAGCTCTGGTAAAGGCCCCGTAATTGGCCATCATTTACTACCTTTGCACTTGATGAATGAGAGAGATATAGAGGCTCCTGAGCAAGCCGAAGACAATAAGCGGACGCAGGACTTGCGGACGCAGCCTATCCCTAAGCTACTGCTGCAGTATGCTATACCAGCCGTGGTGGGTACGGTCGTGCAGGCGCTGTATAATATCGTGGACACGATCTTCATCGGCCAGGGCAGTGGCGAGCTTGGCATCGCTGCGGTCTATATTGGGTTCCCCTTGATCATCCTACTCGTCGGCTTTAGCATGCTTGTGGGGACGGGTGCCTCTGTCGGTGTGTCGATTGCTCTAGGTAGGCGGGACTCGGATCGTGCGGATCGCATCCTGAGCAATGCGGTCTATCTGACTTTTGGCTTCTATATCCTCGCAGTCACCCCCTCAATGATCTTTCTAGAGGATCTATTGCGACTCATCGGAGCGAGTGACAATATCATCCCCTTGGCAAAGGACTACCTCCACATCTATCTACCCGCCATAATACTGAGCAATCTAACCTACGGGTACAACAATGTGATGCGTGCATCGGGCTACCCAACGAAAGCGATGATTACGATGATCATCGGAGCGGTAATTAATGTGGTGCTGGACTACTTCTTTATCATGCACTTCGGATGGGGTGTCAAGGGCGCTGCCTGGGCAACGGTGATTGCGATGTTCTGTACGATGGTCTTCGTGCAGTATCACTTCTTCCAGCGCAAGAGCGTGGTACGCTTCAAGCGACAAAATATGAAGCCCTCGGGCTCGATCCTGCTATCGATCATCAGTGTCGGTATAGCACCCTTTGCGATGCAGGTAGCGGGAAGCGTGGTGAGCTTTGTACTCAACCATAACTTCGCTCGCTTTGCTAAGTCGGTGGCTGAGGCGGATCTATCCATAGCGACCTACGGTATCATCAACAACTACACGACACTCATCGCACTGACTATCATCGGGGTGGCACAGGGTATGCAGCCTATCGTGGGATACAACTACGGTGCGGGACATATCGAGCGCTCTCTGAGCTGCTACAAGCTGGCTGTCGGGGTCAATACGGTCATCTCTATACTAGGCTTTGCGGCTGCCATGCTACTACCGGAGCAACTCTTTATCCTCTTCAACGCATCGCCTGAGTTGATCGAGATAGGTCGGCATGCGATACGTATAGTCTTCTGTGTCTTCTTCGTCGTGGGCTTTCAGATTACCACCTCTCAGCTCTTCCAGAGTCTCGGGCTGAGCCGTCAGGCTATCTTCATCAGCTTGACACGACAGATCATCTTCCTCCTACCAGCACTGCTGATCCTCCCCCACTTCTACGGTATCGATGGCGTCTGGTATGCGATACCTCTGGGCGACCTCTTGGCGACGGTCGTCTCGGCTTCGATGATTATCTACTACTTCAAGAAGTGGACTAGCGAGCAACCTTCCCCCTTAGCGTAAAACCTCCTAATATGCACGTACTCCTC
>NZ_CAMYEZ010000057.1 GCF_947254915.1 uncultured Porphyromonas sp.
GAGGATGTTCGTTCAGTTAGTAGTTCACTCATCATGCAGGTGAATACAACGTCGAGAAAAGGCTTTGAGGTGATTGGTACCACGTTGACGAAGCGTTTCTTGGAGAAGAAGGGCATTACAACAGAATCCTTCATGATTCCTATTGACCTTCATAGGGAACTATTTGTCGATTTGGATAGTGATAAGCAAGAACGAGCCGACAACTTGGTGGTTAAGATTGATACCAGCCGTAAGGAAATCCTTTTCAATGTGGTTGAGATTAAATGCAGAAATGCTTATTACCAAGCAGACGAACTTCATCAAAAGATTGTAAATCAAATTGAGAATACCATCTTCGCCCTGCGTTCTCACTTCGAGATTGCAGTGGATGGCAATGATAGACTTGATCGAGAGCTGAAAGTGCTTGAGTTGAAGTCTCTCTTGGAGTTCTATATTAACCGTTCACTGAGATATGGCCAGCTAAATCCGGACAAGGCTCATGAGTACAAGGTGTTCTTGAGTAAACTCTCCGAAGGCTATACTATTCGATTTAAGCGTCTTGGCGTAATCTTCGACTTTATGCAGGCTGAGCGCCAAAAGAAAGATTTCTATGGTGATACGGTGATTTATAGGATGGGCAATCCTGTTATCGAGCAAATTCTTGATGAGAAAAGCAACTTGAAAACACAGGTATTGGAGGCTCAGGACAATGAGTTCGTGAACTTCTTCGAACCCACTTTCGTTCCTGCCGAGCAAACAAACCCAACTCAAGAATCGCCAGTTAAGCCTGTTACAGTGGTTGCTCCGACTGATGATTCTGACTATGAAGTTATTGTGTCTAAAAAGGTGGATAATGATCCAGCTGAATCAGTAAAATCTGAGAAGAAGGAACATAACGATTCTGTGGTATTCGATAAACCTAAAGAGGACGTTGAGCAACCTCAAACGCCTCCTGCAGTCACTCCAGAAGCTGAAGAACAGCCTTCGGAAACAGAACCGACCAAGGAAGAAAAGCCGGAGAAAGATGTTCCTGTGACAGATACTCCTGTAGAGGATATACCGTCGCAACCATCTCATGACGATGAAGTCGTTGTTCCGGAGGTTGATCCAAACTACAAAGAACCTGTAGTGGATGTTATCATTGGTAAGAATAGCGAATCGCCTCAATTCGGTGTTCTGGGCAAGATGGTATCCAATGGTCGTGTTATTGGTATGGACCTCAATGAGTGCAATACCATCAGCCTCTTTGGTGTGCAAGGCGCAGGAAAGAGCTATACGATTGGTTCTGCAACAGAAATGGTGCTCAAACAGTTCTCTAACGTGAACAAGTTGCCAGCACCCATGGCAGGTGTGATATTCCATTTCAGTGAAAGTATGGATTATGCGCCTGAGTTCACATCAATGGTATATCCTAATGATGAAGCTGGGCAGTTGGCCAAGTTGAAAGCTGAATACGGTGCTGAGCCCAATTCAGTAAAAGATGTAGTCCTTCTTGCTCCTGAAGCTCAGGTCGAATTGCGCAAAGCTCAATATCCTGATTTGGAAGTTCATTCAATTGGCTTTGATTCAGGCGAATTATCGGTTCGTGACTGGTTGTTCCTCTTAGCTGCGATGGGCAATGATTCTGCTTATATCAAAGAACTGAAACAGATTATGAAGGCTTGTCGTCACAATATGTCACTGGCCAACATACGTTCTGGCGTTGCTAATAGTGACCACCTTTCTACTTCTCAAAGAGCATTGGCCAATACCAAATTGGACTTTGCTGAAGAGTATATTACTGATGGTTATAAGCTGCAGCAGTACCTTCGCCCGGGCAGACTTATCATCGTTGACTTGCGTGATGAGTTTATCGAAAAAGAAGAAGCATTAGGCTTATTTGTTGTCATGCTCAATATATTCTCAAGTGTGATGACTGTGGATGGTAAGGCATTCAATAAGTTTATTGTATTTGATGAAGCTCATAAGTATATGAACAACAAGGAACTAGTAGATTCTATTACTACGGCGATTCGTGAAATGCGTCATAAGGGCGTTTCAATCATGATAGCCAGTCAGGATCCAATGAGTTTGCCTACAGAAATCATCGAACTTAGTTCGATGGTAGTGATGCACCGCTTTAGTTCACCTGCATGGGTGAAGCATGTTCAAAAGGCTATAACTCCACTTCAAACGCTGACAGCTACTGAAATGGCTGCATTGGGCTCGGGTGAAGCCTACCTATGGGCTAACAAAGCGACTGATAAAGCGATTACTCAGCGTCCGATAAAGATTAGCATTCGTCCTCGTGTAACCAAACACGGTGGAGATACTATACAAGCTGTAAAATAAGAATGAACATAATAGAATATTCAAATAGAGGAAGTAGAACAGTGAACCAGGATTATGTAATCCATCGTTCACTGTCTGCAGACTCTGCAATATTTGTATTAGCTGACGGTATGGGGGGCTACTCACATGGTGAGATAGCCTCACAAACTGTGGCTGAAAGTATTGTGGAGTATGTGGAGCAGAATACTACCAATTATACTCCTGAAAATCTTTTGAGGGAATCAATAGTGTTTGCTAATGATGCCCTTATGATTAAACAGATGGAAATTGGTGGTAAAAAAATGGGAACTGTCATTGCGGTGCTTTTTATTAAAGGTACCTATGCATACATAACATGGCTTGGTGATAGTAGAGTGTATAAATTTAGCAAGAGCAAAATGGATCTCTGCACAACAGACCATTCTATTGTTCAGCAACTCTCAAACAAAATGGCCATTACTTCTTCTATCTATGAGAAGTATGCAGCGATTGTAACTCGTGCCATCATGGGTGATGAAATTAAGGAAGAGATTCCTATTGAAGTCCTATCTATTACAGAAGGAGATATGTTTCTTTTATGTTCTGATGGATTTCATAAGCAGCTCCCTGTTGAAGAATACGCAATTTCATGCGACAAGGTAAATCTGAAGTGTTTGGATGATATGGCTCCCGACATGGACGATAATTATTCATTCATAAAAGTAACGGTATAATGATATTAAGCAATATAGTAATTGACGACCTAAAAGATAAATCTGGTTTGCTCTTTGATCAGGCAAAGGATTTTGACATGCTGGCCAAGTTGATATTGGACGTAACGCAGCGTTCCATCGGTGTAACTACTCTCAAACGATTAATGGGTTATATTGATGACGACCATCGTACCAACTCTTATACGCTTAACACCATAGCCTTATACTTGGGTTTCTCGACATGGGATGATTATCTTTTGGCTCGTTCCGTAGATAGTATTTGGGGATTCCAAGATTCCGCCGTGTACATCCATGAATTAGAGTTGGACTCCGAGGTACTTGTAAAGTACATGGATCGAACAGTCAAATTTAAAGTCGTTGAGCATAAAGGAAAAAAGGCATTGATGGTAATTGAAGCTGTAAATAGTAGCCTTCAACCCAATGACCTCCTCTATATTCACAAGATTGAGAAAGGTAAAAGACTGGAGGCTGGAAAAGTTTTTCGAGGTGACTTGATTGGCAAAAGTCTGCAGTCTCTAAAAGAGAACCAGCTCTCCGATGCGAATGGTCGGGGAGCTGGCTCTGTGTATAAAGGAAACTCTGCGTGAAGTCCTATAACTTTATTGATGGAGTCTTGGTGTAGTCCCCTATGGGGAGGGTCATAAAGGCTGGCTTTATAAAGCGTACATACTCAAAGTACACACCTAGAGATGCATTGTGATACTGGTAGAGGTGGACTTGCCCTTGCTCGTTTTCAAGTATCTGATCACCCTTGTAGTCAAAGCCGTGCTTTGTCATAAAGTCCTTGATGAGGGCATCATCGCCTGCAATCTTGGCCCTCTCCCAGTCTTGAGAGAATACGTAAGAAATCTTTTCTATAGTCGAGCCACTTTTTGACTCGTAGGAGTAGCTCCTAGCTCGAGGTTTACTGCGGTCAGCAGGCTTGAGCTTTGTGATGAAAGGCATATTGACCACAATGGCATCATGCTTATAGCCCTTATCAACGTTTGCTTTCACAAACTCAATCTCGCAGTCGGGGTGAGCCTTTCGCTCACGATCAATGATGGGGCTGTCCTGACTAATCTTCTGACCGAAGACATCTAGCAGTGGCAGGTAGAGTGCCTGGAAGGTTGGCTTCTCAGGAATTGGCTCCTTGTGATAGAGATCGGGAGCATCTGCAAAGGTGAGGTTGACTTGAGACATTGTGCTAGAGAGAGAAAAGCGTACGGCGAGGTCCTTGTTGACAAACTTCTCCGAATCGTCTTGATTAGCTCCCTCGTAGGTGAATCCGTTGAGCTCAAAGTACGAGCGTAGCTCAGGCTGCTTACACATATCCTTTGTGAAGCGGTCGGCTCGTACGAAAAAGCCAGACTTGAGCTCATCCCCAGGGATAATCTTGTAGTTAACGTAAGTGAGATTGACCTTGTTAGGGTCGATAGCCTCATAGATGAGACAGGTGTCGGTCTTCTTGGTCTGCTTGCGCAGTCCGAGGTTCTTTTCGTAAGCCTCGATTTCCTCAAAGGTGTAGGTGCTCATCTTGGACTCCTTCTTGAGATAGGGAAAGTCTTTGATCTGCAGAATCTCTGTAGTAGTTGTAGGCTTAGTCGGCTCTTGCTTGGGTTTACAACTACTCATTGCAAGGGTCACGCAGACGATTGCGGTGAGTGCTGCTAGGACACGGTGTAAGTTTGTCATAATTGAATAGGGTTTAGATGATTGCTTGTAAGGAGCTGTCTGCAGATGGTCTAGCCGGTCTGTCGAGACTGCTGTGTAGTGTATGCGAAAAAAAAGGCGAGGAGGCACCCCGATGCGAGATCTCGCATCAGTTCCCCCTACGCCTTGTATAGAGTACTCCTAGCCACTGTCTAGGAGCTATGTGCGTGCTATAGGTATCTCTTATCCGATGATGAGGATGTCTGTACCCTCTAGGATGGAGTCTCCAGCCTTGACTTTGATCTCGGTGATGGTGCCGTCACACTCTGCGTTGATGCCGTTCTCCATCTTCATAGCTTCGAGTACAGCCACTTGCTGACCGCGCTTGACCTGCTGACCGACCTGTACGTCCACCGATATGATGACGCCAGGCAGGGGAGCCTTGACTGCTTTGCCCTTGCCTGTGGAGGCTGGCGTCGCAGCGGGTGCGGGTGCTGCAGTAGCAACGGGTGCGGATGTAGGAGCAGGCTTGGCGACCTTCGGGGTCTCCTTCTTCTTCTCCTGTATGATCTCGACGCTGTATGGGGTGCCGTTGACCTCTAGCTGGGCTTGGTCACCCTCGATCTTGTCTATCTTGACGGCGTACTCTTTGCCATCGATCTTATACTTATATTCTTTCATAAGGAATTTGATATGGGTGCTTAGTAGTCTAGCGAGCTAGCCTGCTAAGGTACTGCCGTTTGGGATTAGATATAATACTGCTTCTGTGGTGTGACACGCATGTTCTGTAGCTTGTGGGACCAAGGGTCGAACTCCTTGTGCCGTATCGTGAGCTGATAGGACTCCTCGTCGTGAGGGGTGCCTAGAGCCTGCGCTAAGGCGAGCGCTATAGCAACCTCTTCGGGAGAGGGTGCTGGCGCTACCTTTTTAGCTCTCTTGGCGGGTGCCTTCTTACCCTTTTCTATCTTCTTGGTAGCCATCGGTAGAAGGGGTTAGAGAGGTACGTTGTCATGCTTTTTAGCGGGGAGCGTCTGGCGCTTCGTGCGTAGCTGTTGTAGCGCACGGATGATGCGGAAGCGGGTGTTCCTCGGCTCGATGACGTCATCGATGTAACCGTAGGAAGCAGCATTGTATGGATTGGCAAAAGCATCACGATACTCTTGCTCTTTCTCCAAAGCTGTCTTGGCGGGATCATCGCTTGCCTTGACCTCCTTGGCAAAGACCACCTCGACGGCTCCTGACGGACCCATAACGGCAATCTCGGCAGAGGGCCAAGCGTAGTTGATATCTGCGCGAAGGTGCTTGGAGCCCATCACGATGTAGGCACCACCATACGCCTTGCGTAGGACAACCGTGATCTTAGGCACGGTAGCCTCACCGTAAGCGTAGAGGAGCTTAGCTCCGTGTGTGATGACAGCGTTGTACTCCTGACCTGTACCTGGGAGGAAGCCTGGCACGTCGACGAGTGTGACGATGGGAATGTTGAATGCGTCGCAGAAGCGTACGAAGCGCGCTGCCTTGCGAGAAGAGTTGCAGTCGAGGCTACCAGCCATTACCTTGGGCTGGTTGGCTACGATACCGACGCTCTGCCCGTTGAAGCGTGCGAAGCCGACGATGATGTTGCGGGCGTAGTCGCGATGTACCTCGAGGAACTCGCCGTGATCCACGATAGCTCCGATCACTTCGTACATATCGTAAGCACGGTTGGGCGAGTCAGGGATGATTTCGTTGAGAAGCTCCTCGCAGCGGTCAGCGGGATCGTCGCAAGCAACGAAGGGTGGCTCCTCCATGTTGTTTTGTGGCAGGAAGGAGAGTAGCTGGCGGATGAGCTGGATACCCGCTTCGTCGTTGTCTACGGCAAAGTGTGCTACGCCACTCTTAGAAGCGTGTACGTCGGCACCACCTAGCTCCTCCTGTGTGACGTCCTCGCCAGTGACCGTCTTGACCACCTTAGGACCAGTGAGGAACATGTAGCTGGAGTTGCGCACCATAATGTTGAAGTCGGTCAATGCAGGCGAGTAGACAGCGCCACCAGCGCAAGGCCCGAAGATACCAGAGATCTGAGGGATGACGCCCGAAGCAAGGATGTTGCGCTCGAAGATCTCGCCGTAACCACAGAGTGCATTGACCGCCTCTTGGATACGAGCTCCACCTGAGTCGTTGAGACCGATACAAGGTGCGCCCATAGTCATGGCTAGGTCCATGACCTTGCAGATCTTAGCAGCGAGCATCTCACCGAGTGCGCCACCGATGACGGTAAAGTCTTGAGCGAAGACGTAGACGAGACGTCCGTCAATGGTACCACTACCTACGACGACACCGTCTCCGAGGAACTTCTTCTTCTCCATGCCAAAGTTCGTGCAGCGGTGCTGGACGAACATGTCTATCTCCTCAAAGGAACCCTCATCGAGGAGCATAGCGATACGCTCACGAGCTGTGTACTTGCCCTTAGCGTGTTGCTTCTCAATGCGCTCCTCGCCTCCTCCGAGACGAGCCTCCTCACGCTTGGCAAGGAGTTGCTTTATCTTCTCTTGTTGTACACTCATTATTCTATGTAGCGTTTGTTTGATTGGACGAAATTACTTAGCGACATCCTTGCAGTCGCAGATCTCTAGGAGTATGCCGTGTGCACTCTTGGGGTGAACAAAGGCAATGTTGAGACCCTCAGCACCTTTGCGAGGCTTCTCATCAATGAGGCGTATGCCCTTGCCCTTGAGCTCCTCGAGGGCTGGTGTCACATCGTCTGATGATAGTGCTAGGTGGTGGATACCTTCGCCACGCTTCTCAATAAACTTCGCAATGGGGCTCTCATCGCTCGTAGGCTCTAGGAGCTCTAGCTTGACCTCGCCTATCTTGAGGAATGCGGTACGCACCTTCTGGTCGGCGACCTCCTCAATGTTGTAGCAGGTTAGTCCGAGGACTCCCTCAAAGAAGGGGAGTGCCTCCTCTATGCTCTTGACTGCTATCCCAAGATGCTCGATGTGTGACAGATTCATACGCTATACTGTTTTTTGATTTGTGTATCTATTCAAAGGGGGAAGGGGCTACGCCCTCCAAACGGGGACGATCTCTCTGGAGACCATCACCCGACTGCAAATATAATAATAATCGCTAACGTAGCGAATGTGCTTGACATCCAAGCTGCGGTTGCGTTCCTCGGCGAGAGGTCGCTCAGGCGAAGGTGAGCGCATGGACAGGTGGACGACTGGTCAGTTGACCGTCACGGTAAGCGATCTGTCCATTGACCCAAGTAGCTACGATGCGATGCGAGAAGGTGTAGCCCTCTAGTGGTGACCAGCCACACTTGCTGTAGAGACTCTCCTTAGTCACCGTGGTTTCCTGATGCGGATCTACAAGGACTAGGTCGGCGTAGTAGCCAGTGCGGATGTAGCCTCGCTCACGGACCCCAAAGAGCTGGGCGGGAGCGTGCGCCATCTTCTCAACCACCAGTTCTGGAGACCAAAGCCCCTCGTGAGCCAGCTCCAGCATCATCAGCAGACTGTGCTGTACGAGCGGTCCTCCCGAAGCTGCCGTGAGAGCATCGCCCTCCTTGTCGGCTAGCGTGTGGGGTGCATGGTCGGTAGCTATTACATCGATGCGACCCTCGACGAGCGCTTGGCGTAGAGCCTCACGGTCACGAGCCGTCTTGACTGCGGGATTCCACTTGATGCGGTTGCCTAGGCGACTGTAGTCCTCATCGGTAAACCATAAGTGATGGACGCACACCTCAGCGGTGATGCGCTTCTCTGGCGAAAGGGGAGCTGCCGAGAAGAGCTCCATCTCCTCTGCTGTCGATAGGTGTAGCACGTGTAGTCTAGCACCGAGACGCTTGGCACGTTCTATGGCGCTGTGCGAAGACGCGTAGCACGCCTCACGAGAGCGTATCAGCGGGTGCGCCTCAATAGGGGGATGCCCATCGTACCGCTGGCGGTAAAGCTCTTTATTGCGTGTGATGATCTCCTCGCTCTCGCAATGCGTGGCGATGAGCTTCGGGGCATGGGCGAAGAAGTAGTCAAGAGCCTCCTCGCTGTCCACCAGCATATTCCCCGTGGAGGCTCCAAGGAAGAGCTTGTACCCTGGGATCAGGGCTGGGTCGATAGCACACGCTTCGGGCGCATTGTCATTGGTCCCGCCGAAGTAGAAGGCATAGTTTGCCCAGCTTGTCTCCTGAGCACGCTGACGCTTGTCTAGGAGCGCCTCGAGGGTGACCGTCGGGGGCTTTACATTCGGCATGTCCATATAAGAGGTGACACCGCCAGCCACTGCAGCACGGCTCTCGTGCGCTATGTCACCCTTGTGAGTCAGTCCAGGCTCTCTAAAGTGTACCTGATCATCGATGCAACCAGGTAGTAGCCAGAGCCCATGTGCATCCACGATCTCCGCTCCTTGGAGTAGTTCGTCTGGGAGTTCAGACGCTTGGTCGACACCTATATATATAGACTCGATGCGCTCGTCGGAGAGGCATACGGAGCCGATGACCTGTCGACCTTCATTGATTAGGGTAGCTCCGAGTATG
Organism: uncultured Porphyromonas sp.; assembly: GCF_947254915.1. Classification (GTDB taxonomy): domain Bacteria; phylum Bacteroidota; class Bacteroidia; order Bacteroidales; family Porphyromonadaceae; genus Porphyromonas. The sequence continues at coordinate 9,151 of NZ_CAMYEZ010000057.1, forward strand.
ATCTGTTTCATATTATTTCTCAGGATTACGACGCTTGGGGAAGCCCTTGAAGAGTCGCCAGTAGCGTAGCTTGAGGACACCCGTGAAGGCTTCGCCAAAGATTGACCCATTCATCTTCGAGCTCCCGAGCTTACGATTGACAAAGGTGATGGGCACCTCCTTGATCTTGAAGCCCAAACAGAGAGCCGTGTACTTCATCTCAATCTGAAAGGCATAGCCCTTGAAGTGCACCTCGTCTAGTCTCATCGCCTCCAGCACCTCACGTCTGTAGCAGACGAAGCCAGCCGTCGTGTCTCGTACGGGTAGCCAGGTGACGAGGCGTACGTAGACCGATGCGAGATAGCTCATGAGGATACGGTTAAGTGGCCAATCCTTGACCCCGCCGCCCCGCACGTAGCGCGAGCCTACCGCCACATCGTAGCCCTCCTCAGAGACCGCACGTAGGAGGTGGGGGAGTGCTGAGAGTGGATGGCTAAAGTCACAATCCATCTCAAATATATAGTCATAGCCATGCTCCAGTGCCCACTCGAAGCCTGTGAGATAGGCGGTGCCTAGTCCCATTTTGCCTGGGCGCACGATCAGGTGCAGACGATCCGTGTAGTCCGTCTCCTGCTGTAGCGTACGGACGATCTCCGCAGTCCCGTCAGGCGAATTGTCATCTAGGATCAGCAGGTCGAAGGCTTCGGGCAGAGCCAGGACAGCGCGAATCATCTCGGCGACATTCTCGCTCTCGTTGTAGGTAGGTATGATGATAAGGCTAGCGTGCATAGCGTGGTGGTCTCGGTGAGTGGTGATGCGTAGGGTGGGGCGTACTCAGACACCTCATATCATAGCACCACAAAGGTAGTAAAAAACTGCTTGCACTCTGACTGAGATACAGCAAACCTCCGAAGTGACAAATTGTCAAAAATGAGCTCTTCAAGGGGTAGTGTTGAGGAAATGGAAAATGCCTCGGTAGAAAACAGAAATCCTCCACCGAAGAACGAAAAAAATCTTCGGAACTTTGATTCCTTTCTTCCGAAGTTTCATTTCATTCTTCCGAAGTTTTATCTCGCCCCTCCGTGGGGAATTTTCATTTCCTCGTGAGCGATTGAAAAATTCCTCGTGAGCGATTAAAGTCAAGGGCGATGTAGGAGAGGACCTGTGGCTATATTTGCAGACTACTGACCTGATGTCTACGTAGATACTAGGTCAGTCTCTCGGAGCCTTTACCTCCCTTGCTTAGTTTGTTGCTTATATGATGGTAAATGCTTGACTTGTAGGTGTGTGTATCACTCTAAGATAGGCTCTAGAACGTCATCAACGGCATCATCGACGGCATCGCTCAGCGGTTCGTGCAGGTCAACCGTCGCCTGACCACCACACGGAGAGAAGCCCGCAGGCACGTTGAACGGAGTTTGCACCGAGTAGCCTAGCGTAGGATCAGCGTAGACCGCCTTCATAAAGTAGCCAAAGATAGGGAGTGCCGAAGAGGCTCCCTGACCGTAAGCCATAGAGCGGAAGTGTATCGAGCGCTCCTCGCCACCGACCCAGCAACCCGCTACGATCTCTGGAGAGAACCCGACGAACCAACCATCACTGTTGCGCTGTGTCGTACCAGTTTTACCGCCTAGAGGCATCGAGAGATTGTGCCGGAAGCGTAGTCTGCCACCCGTTCCTCCGTCGACAACGGCACGCATCATATCAAGCATCTGAAGAGCAGCTCGGGCGGGGAGTACCTCCGTGAGGTTTGCCGTAAATGTCGCCACGACATTGCCATAGCGATCCTCAATGCGAGTCACAGGGATCGGGTCGACACGGATACCTTGGTTGACGAATGCACTGTAAGCCGCCACCATCTCGCTGACCGTCACATCGGGCGTGCCGAGAGCCACCGAGACGACAGGATCTATATAGCCTTTGATGCCGAAGGAGTGGAGCAAGCGGACAAAGGTATAGGGCGAGGTGCGACCCATTAGGTATGCCGTGACCCAGTTAGAGGAGTTTTGTAGTCCCCACTTGATCGAGACCATCTCCCCCACCCGCTTAGCTCCAGTATTGCGCGGTGTCCACGCCTTGCCATTGGCATCATAGAGCGTGATCGGCTGATGCATCACTTGCTCACACGGAGAAATACCCTGTATCATACTGAGCGAGTAGAGAAAAGGCTTAATCGTTGATCCCACCTGTCTACGTCCCTGAGAGACCATATCATACTTAAATGTGCGGAAGTCCACATCTCCGACATAAGCTAGGATATTGCCATTGTGCGGATTCATCGCCATAAAGCCTGTGTGGAGGAAGCGCTTGTAGTATAGTACCGAGTCACGGGGAGTCATCTCCGTGTCTATCCACCCTTTGTAGCTCCAGACGCGCATCTTGTGCTTCTCATCAAATGTCTTGCGAATCTCCTCGGGAGACATACCGAGCTTCTTGAGCGACCTCCAGCGATCCGTATTATGCAGAGCACGCTCGATGGCCTCCTTGCGCTGCTGTGCTGTCAAGTCACTACTATAGGGTGTCTGCTGGGAGCCTTTGAGCTCACGATTGAAGTTGGGCTGTACAAACTCACTCATATGCTTCTGAACGGCCTCCTCGGCGTACTCCTGCATACGGCTATCAATCGTGCCATAGATCTTGAGCCCATCGGCATACAGATCGTAATGTGAGCCGTCTGACTTCTTGTTTTTCTGACACCACCCGTAGATAGGCTGTGTCTCCCAGAGGATTGAGTCGATGGAGTACTGCTCTTGGTTCCACTTTGAGTAGTCACTTCGCTTAGGCTTCTTGGCAGTCAAGAGGAGACGGACGAACTCTCTATAGTAAGGAGCCAAGCCTTCGGATTGCTTGTTGCGCGTGAAGTGTATCTTGAGAGGCTCGGCGATAGCTTTCGTATAGGTCTCCTCGGATATGTATCCCGCCTTCTTCATCTGTAGTAGCACCGTGTTGCGACGATTCAGTGGCGCATCGCTATCGGCGTGCAGGACAGGGTTGTAGAACGAGGGATTCTTGCACATACCCACCAGCATCGCCGACTCGGTGAGCGTCAGCTCTGAGGGCTTCTTGCCAAAGTAGGTCTGCGCAGCCGAGCGGATACCGACAGCGTTGTAGAGGAAGTCAAACTGATTGAGATACATCGCAATGATCTCCTCCTTGGTATAGTTGCGCTCTAGCTTGATCGCTATGACCCACTCAATCGGCTTCTGCAAGAGACGCTGTAGGGTGGACTTAGCATGAGGCGAGTAGAGTTGCTTAGCTAGCTGCTGCGTGATGGTACTACCTCCACCACTAGCGGTATTGCGCAGTACGCCACGCTTGATCACGGCACGCCCCACGCCTCGCACGTCAACGCCCGAGTGCTTGTAAAAGCGAACATCCTCCGTGGCTACCAGAGCCTGCACCAGTGGCTCTGCCAGCTCGTCATAGCCCACGTATATACGATTTGTAGAGCTATGCGCATAGGATCCCAGCTGTACGCCATCATCGGAGATGAGGACAGAGGCGTACTTGTCAATAGGGTTTTGCAACTGCTCCACGTCAGGCATATAGCCTATGA
>NZ_CAMYEZ010000058.1 GCF_947254915.1 uncultured Porphyromonas sp.
AAGTCCTGTATTATCTTGTACCGTTCTTTTTTCTTATCGTCTATTGGCACCACTGGGTTCATAATATATAGTCACTCTGTTAAGGTTATATATGCTTTATTGAAGAGATAGATGTCCTACATCTAAAGAGATATAGGACACCCTTGCTAGCGACGCTTCATCCAAGTACGTCCTTCGTTCGTTGAGTAGAAAAGCCCCTTCTCGCAAGTTGCCAGGATCTCTTGTCCGTTGTCCATTAGATCCTCAAAGTCTCCTCTAGAAAGAGAAACTACACAGCGAGCCCCCCAAGTTTTACCATTATTGGCTGAGTACTCGATCATTCCTGCGTTTTTGGGGCTAATGCGGATTAGCTCCTTACCTCGATTGATCATCTGTGGCATAGTATTGACTCTATTTTTTTCGTTGGGTATCTATAGCTCTTCGACAGACATCTTGTCATTCGTATAAGTGACTTGAAAGGAGAGACCACTCTCCTTATCTTTTACCACACAGGACTCGGGGCGGTTATCTACTGTGATGACGAGATCTGTTTTGACATTTTCCACTTCTTCAATCAGCTCATTCAGCGCCTCTCTTTCGTAGTCGCTTGTGACATCGTTGCCTTTGTAAAAGGCTCTTCTGATAGAGCCTTCTGCATCCTCAAATGCATCAAAAGCATTTTCGATGTAGGTGGTATAGTCTACATCTACGTCCATAGTAGCAAGCGTAAGCTCGCCTCCGAGTGCCTCGTAGTACGCTGTGCGAATCTTGGCATAGTTGATGACGAATTCGTCTTCTGTGGGGTCATCCATTGAGCAGCTTGAGAAAAGCGCTGACAGGAGGAGTAAGGGTAGGATAAGAAGTTTCTTTTTCATACTGATATATTGTTTGGTTTTAGTTGTCCCACGTATAGGAGGTGTTCTCATCTTCGAATAGTCCTCTGAGGATATCTATAAGTTTTTCGTCAAACTCTATAGCACCGCCCATTCTGAGCAGTCCTAGGACCTTACCATTTGCCAGGAGCTGATGTCCTATGTAAGCCCTTCCATAGCAAGCATCGTGATTGCCGATTTGCAGAGAGGAGACTTGCTCCATTGAGATGCTTCCTTTTTGGGGTATAGAGATGACACTGCTCAAGAAAGCGTCCTTCAGGAGCCTGTAGTAGAGATTCTTGTCTGTAAGCAAGATGCCCGTCCAGCCGTAGCCTCCCACGGTGCCTATAATCTTTTTGTTGACCGCCAGAAGAGGCTTTTCATCTGGCTGCAACTTTATCCCAAGACGCTTTTCGTGACGCTCTAGGACGTCTTGAGGTACTGGGCTCAAGAAAAGAGCCTTCGGGAGGGCTTCTCCGCTCTCTTTGAGAGCATCAATGTTTGCAAACAGCTTTGTTGCGTACATGTTTTTGTTGTTTGTTTAGTGGCTCTCTGTGGTTGTAGGGAGAGCGCGTGTCCTACGTTTTTGATTTCTATTCGATGACCTCCATAAAACAAAAGAAGCGTGGTGCTGCTGTGCCACGTTCTAAGTCGGAGGTCGTAGGATACCTTGATTCAGAGATACGTTGATAGCAGCCCACGCCCTTTGCGTGGAAACCACTATGCCTACTCTCCGAATAAGTCTTGAATTTCCTACGTTCCCGACTTCGAGATAAGCACAATCGCTTCGTATGTTTGATGTGACAGTGGGAGGATAGACTTTTCCCCCCAACTGCGCCACTAAGGTACAACCTTTTACCGAAACATACAATAGCGTGGCGAGCGTGGGCTGCACACTTTTGCGAATTGTATAGAGACCAGAGGCAAGCACCTCTAATCTCTAACTTCTAAAATCTAATCTCTAGCGGGCTACACCTCTCCGCAGGCGATCTGGCGATGAAGTTCTTTCTTGCGCTGCTCCTTGATGTCGTACCATAGCTGAGAATCCTTCAGCGCATCTATGGGGATTCGGCTAGCGTAGCGCTCTAGGAATTCATAGCTATACAGGTGCGATGCTCCAAGGTCTTTATCCATCCAGCTACCGTGGTCTATCAGCTCGGCCCAGTTCCACTTGTCGATGAAGCGATCTATCGTATCATAGTCCAGTGGTATGGAATCATTCTCAGATAGTTTATCCCAGTCCCAGCAGTCTGCAAACCGCTCCAAGCAGGCTACTGTTAGAATGGAGTCGCAATCAGTCAGAGAGAGACTAGACCAGGTTATCCAATTCTTGAACTCCTCAAGCATCTCGGGCGTCCACAGGATCTCGGCGTTGTGAGAGACCAGATGCCAGTCTAGCTTCTTCCAATACTTCCTGAGGGTCTCTAATGTCCAGGGGAACTCCTGTGAGAGTCCTTTCCAAGCAGCTTCGTCCAGCTGCTTCTTTAGTAAGTCATTTATATCCATAGTTTTTCATTTGATTTGTTGAACACAGTGCAAAGATACACCGCAGGGTGTGCCATATCGAAGCACAGGTCTGAAGAATCTCTCGACTTCCTCAGAAGTCCCGACAGTTTCATACGGAAGAAACTCTAGTTTCATAGGTAGGAAATCAAAAATCTCCACGGAGGAACGGACAAATTCTTCGGAACTTTGATTTCATTCTTCCGAACTTTCATTTCATTCTTCCGAACTTTTATTTCCTGGCTCCGTGGAGAATTTTCGTTTTCCACGTGGCGGTTTGAAAATACCCACGTACGCATCAAAGCGAGACGTGTAACCCTTTGTAGGGACGCACGGTGAGTATCTAGTGGGAGGGCGTCCGTTGTCGAACAGACCAAAACGAGTACTGACTTCGTAACTTTTGATACAACGGACGCTCAGAGCGAGCGTCCCTACAAAGGGTTACTGGTCTCTAATCTCTAACTTCTAACCTCTAATTCAGTATCTTTGTAGCCGTTAACCACGGAGTCGGAGCGTGAACTGACAGTCGCTGATTACGCTTTGAACTCTCATCTAGTAATCATTTAGTAACGTATAGCAACCTACTTATGACCTATTTACGTCGATATGACTTTGCTGTGGGGCTTCTGGCTCTCCTACTGATGATGCTCGCCACACCACTTAGCGGGCAAGCTCAAAAGCAAGCGCAGCGCAAGTTCACGATCAATGGCTTCGTGCATGATGCGCAGAGTGGCGAGACGCTGATTGCCGCCAATGTAATGGAACTCAACAGCCGCACAGGTGCCGTAACGAATGAGTTCGGCCACTACTCGCTGACACTCCCAGCGGGAGAGGTGCTCCTGCAGTTTTCCTATGTGGGCTATCAGAGCGACACGATACGTCTGCAGCTCTCGTCCGATACGACACTCTCGGCTTCGCTCATCGAGGGTCAGCTACTCGGCGAGGTGGTCGTGGTGGGGAGTCCGAATCCCTCGGGCGTTGAGACGGCGACTATCGGTGCACAGCACATATCGGCGAGCGAGATCAAGCGACTGCCCGCTTTCTTTGGCGAGCAGGATGTGATCAAGGCGCTACAACTACTACCTGGCGTACAGAGCGGTTCGGAGGGTTCGTCGGGACTCTTCGTGCGTGGTGGCGATCCAGACCAAAACTTGATCCTCATGGATGGCATCTCGCTCTACAATCCGAATCACATGCTGGGAGCTTTCTCGACCTTCAACCCCGATGCGGTCAAGTCGGTGACGCTGTACAAGGGCACCTTCCCCGCTCGCTTCGGGGGGCGTCTCTCGTCAGTCGTGGATGTACGTCTCAAGGATGGCGATATGCAGGAGTACCACGGCAATGCTAGCATCGGACTGATCTCCTCGAAGATCAATGTGGAGGGACCGATCGTCAAGGATCGCACCACCTTCAACTTCTCGGCACGGCGCACCTACCTAGACCTGCTGGCTGCGATGGCTTTTGCTATACGTAATCGCCAGGAGGGTGAGGATGGCGAGAAGATGAAGGGCGGGTATGACTTTCACGATCTGAACCTGAAGGTGACGCACCGCTTCTCTGATAGAGACCAGCTATACCTCTTCGGCTATTACGGCAACGACCGTGTCTGGACACGCTATACTAGTGGAGATGACAAGCAGCAGATGTCTTGGCTTTGGGGCAATGCGATGGGTTCGCTACGGTGGAACCATGTCATCAACGGACAGCTCTTTCTCAATACCACAGCCTCCTATACGCAGTACCGCTCTAGGCTACGCATGAAAATGCAGGAGGACAAGGATGAGCCTCCCGTAGCGATGAGCTATGACTCGGGCATCCGAGACTGGCTCCTGACGAGCGAGCTGCACTACTCACCTGTGGAGCAGCATCAGTTACTCTTCGGGGCTAACTACACCTTCCACACCTTTCGCCCTGAGATGACTTCGATCAAGGTAAACGGCAAGGACCTTTCGGACTTAACTGGGACGGACTTTAATGTCTTCGGAAACAATCCTAAGATCTACGCCCACGAGGCTTCGCTCTATGCTGAGGATGAGATGAAGCTGGGGGACAAGTGGACCTTTAATGCGGGGCTACGCTACAGCTTCTACCACGTGCGTGGCAAGGGCTACCATAATATAGAGCCTCGTGTGAGTGCGGCTTGGCGCATCACGCCTGCCCTAACCGCCAAGGTGGGCTACGCTCTGATGACGCAGCATGTGCACCTCCTGACGAACAATAGTCTGAGCCTGCCTACGGATCTGTGGGTGCCCTCGACGGACCGCATCAAGCCGATGCACGTACACCACTTTACGGCGGGGCTATTCCTCCATGTGCCTCAGTGGGGCGACTTCTCGGTAGAGGGCTACTACAAGCCGATGAGCAATGTGCTGGAGTACAAGGAGGGTTCTTTCTTCTATGGTGTCTCAACAAACTGGGAGCAGATGGTTGCTATGGGACGTGGCACGGCTTACGGTCTGGAGCTACTCTGGCAGCGTAAGGTGGGCAAGCTAACGGGCTGGGTGAGCTACGCCTGGGCTCGCACGTGGCGCACCTTTGACCAGCCAGGAGAGGAGCTAAACTTCGGACGCACTTTCCCCGCTAAGTACGACCGCATTCACGACTTTAAGATTACTGCGATGTATCAGCTGGGCAAGAGCTGGGACTTTGCCGCTACTTGGGTCTTTGCCTCGGGTCAGACGGGCACCATCGCAACGCATGAGTACGATGGACTGAAAGACCCGCTCTCATGGGAGAGTGTAAATGGATCTCTCGACTATGTGTCTGAGCGAAATAACTACCGCTTCAAGCCTTACCACAGACTGGATCTGAGCATCACCTACACGAAGCATCACAAGCGGGGTAAGAGCCTGTGGAACCTAAGCATCTACAACGTATACAATCAGATGAACCCTTTCATCGTTACGCCAGTGAGGGAGAAGACGGGCGACAACTCTTACCGCACTATGCTACAGCAGGTAACAATCTTTCCGATTCTGCCCAACATCAGCTACACCTACTCCTTTTAGCCTAAGACCGACTATGAGACCTATACAATATATCCAGTTAGCCAGCAGCGCACTACTTATCACGCTCTTCACAGCCTGTCAGACGACCATTCCCCTAGACCTAGGCGATAATACGCCTCGCATCGTCATCAATGCGGTCGCTACGGAGCAGCAAGGCATCGACATTTCACTCTCCGAGAGCAAGCCGACGGGAGTTGCTTCGTCCAGTACGAATGTTTACTATCCCTACGACCATCCCGACTGCCCCTATCGTATGACGCTTCAGGTCAACGATCAGCTCGTACCGATCAGCAAGGTGAAGCAATACAAGCCACAAGCAGGCGACCGCATAGCAATATCGGTAGAGAAGGCTGGGCTCAAGACAGCTTCGGCAACTACCACGGTGCCCGCACAGCCTACCGTCGGCGTCATAGAGGTCAAGAAGCTAGACAAGACGCATCGCGCGCCCTATGCGTACAATATGCCAGGTAGGATAGATATGCCAGATGGCAGATATGTCGAGGTTCAAGACTACGAACTATCCATCCCGCTTCAGGGCATCACGAAGGATAGCTACTACCGCATCATCGTAGAGAAGCAAGCAGTGGATCCTGAGCGCGAGTTCCAAGAGAGTCCATACGCTTGGAGTCAAGAGAAGATTGACGACCCACGTATGACGCAGTTTGGCAATGGCGACCTGATCTTTGAGTCTAGCAGAGGTCGCGTGATGAATCTATTGGCTGGTTCTAACGTTTCAGCGAGCGACTGCACGCTCAAGACGACGCTCTCCTTTGCCACAAGGGTGTGCAAAGCCGATGGATCCACAGACGATGAGCGGACGGCTAAAGGAATATCAGAGTATGTCGCCCTGCGTGTCACCGTTTATGCGATCACAGGCGACCTCTATCACTACTGGCAGACGGTTACAGCAAAGCGCTATAATGGTCTAGGCGATACGGGCATCTCGGAGCCGAACCTCATCTACAACAATATCCACGACGGCCTTGGCATACTCGGCAGCATGGCTACGAGCCTGCGTCAGGACCTTAAGATCATAACACGCTAATGCGGTGAAAGACTTATGACACAAGAGACTATACAAATGCTCCCAGAGTGGGCGCCACAAGATGCGATCCTCCTCGCCTGGCCTCACAGCCAGAGCGACTGGGCTCCGATCCTACACGAGGTACAGCGCACCTACTGCAACATTATCGAGCAGGTGACACGCTTCGAGCCTGTCGTGCTACTCGTGCCAAAGGATCCAAACGAGTATGCCTCTCTGCCGTCGGAGCTACGCTCGCGCTGTCTGCTCGTCCCCTGCCCTACCAATGATACGTGGTGCCGTGACTACGGTCCGCTGGCTCTCCAGAGTCCTAGTGGCGCACGCGTCCTCGTTGACTTCACCTTCAACGCATGGGGTGGTAAGTTTGTCTCGGCACTTGACAATTTGGTGGTGCGTCGCCTCATAATGAAAGAACTCTTTGCGCTGGATGTCGCTTACTTTGAGGCATCAAGTTTAACCTTCGAGGGGGGAGCTTTGGAGTGCAATGGCGAGGGCCTTCTCTTGACCACCAAATCCTGCGTAGAGGATCCGCTTCGCAATCCGCATCTCTGCGAGACTCCTTATATATATGAGGCACTGCTACAATGTCTCGGTCTGACCGACTACTGCTCGCTCAAAGTCGCTCCCCTACCGGGCGATGACACCGATGGACATATAGACACGATCGCCCGCTTCGTCGACCCCGACACCATTATCTATGTCTCCCCGAGCGACCCTACGGCGCAAAGCTTCGCCGCCTTGACACAGCTAGAGCGTCAGCTACAAGAGCTAGCTCGTCAGCGTCCCGCCTTGCGACTGATCGCCTTGCCCGATGTGGGCGACTTCCCCTCACGCTATGAGACTGATTGCCTCATACCAGCCACCTATGCGAACTTCCTCCTCGTCAACGGCGCACTCCTGCTCCCCATCTACGGGCGCAGCACCGACAGCGAGGCGCAGCGCATCCTCCAGCAAGCACTACCTCACCTCGAGGTCGTGCCAATAGACTGCTCCATACTGGTCGAGCAGCACGGTAGCCTGCACTGCATCTCCATGCAAATACCGCAAGGCTTCCTCAATCCTTCACTCCTAGACACCATAACAAGATGAAAGTAGGTATCATACAGCAGCACAACGGTGCTGACCATACGGACAATATCCACCGCCTCCAAGAGCGCATCCGCCAGCTAGCCCACGAAGGGGCCGATCTGATCGTCCTACAAGAGCTACACAACGGACTGTACTTCTGCCAAACCGAAGACGTCGCTCTCTTTGACCAAGCGGAGACGATACCCGGTCCATCCACCGAAAGCTTCGGAGCCTTGGCTCGTGAACTGGGCGTCGTGATCGTCCTCTCACTCTTTGAGAAGCGCGCCACGGGTCTTTACCACAACACCGCCGTAGTGCTCGAGCGAGACGGCTCCATAGCAGGTCGCTATCGCAAGATGCACATACCGGACGACCCCGCCTACTACGAGAAGTTTTACTTCACTCCTGGCGACCTAGGCTTTGAGCCGATCAACACCTCCGTTGGTCGCCTCGGCATCCTCATTTGCTGGGATCAGTGGTACCCCGAGGCTGCACGGCTTATGGCTCTCAAGGGCGCCGAGCTACTCATCTACCCGACCGCCATCGGCACCGCTGCCTACGACACGCCCGAAGAGCAGCAGCGCCAGATCGATGCGTGGCAACTGGTGCAGCGTGGTCATGCCGTCGCCAACAACCTCCCCGTCATTGCGGTGAATCGTGTCGGCTACGAGCCCGACCCCTCAGGTGTCACCGAGGGGATACAGTTTTGGGGTCACAGCTTCGTCACAGGTCAGCAGGGCGAGATACTTTGCGATCTGAGTCAGACCGAGGAAGCGGGTGCCGTCATCGAGCTCGACCTAGAGCGCACCGAGCTCGTCCGATGCTGGTGGCCTTACCTGCGTGATCGGCGCATAGATAGCTACGGAGAGATCACCCGTCGCTACATTGATTGAGCCATTTGTCAAGGTCAAAAAGGCAAAAGAGTGATTTATTCCTCCGAAACTGCTAACTTTGCAGGCAATAGCTCATTCCACATAGAATAACATAAAACGAATTGATATAGTATGGCATTAAAAGAATCCGGGTCACAAGGCTCTCACCACTCTGAGGAGATCGTGTCTCGTAGCGAGCGTTTCATTGAGAAGTACAGCAAGACCATCATATGGTGTGTGCTGGGCATCATCGTGCTAGGTGTGGGCATCTGGCTCTACATAGACAAGGTGGTCAAGCCCCGTGGTGACAAGGCAGCTGCAGAGCTATACCTTGCTGAGGAGCAGTTTATGGCAGGTGCTGATAGCGCTGCGCTCAACGCTCCTGCGGCTGGAGCCATGGGACTCCTAGCGATTGCAGACAAGTATAGTAGCACTGATGCTGGCAAGCTGGCTCACGCCTATGCTGGTATTATCTACTACGACGAGGGCAAGTACGAGGAGGCTATCCGTGAGCTCAAAGAGTTCAAGGCTAAGGAGAAGATGGTCGCTCCCTCTATCACCCGTCTCATCGGCGACTGCTACGTAGAGCTAGGCAAGTACGACGAAGCTGCCAAGTACTTTATGGACGCTGCCAAGGCTGCCGACAACCCCGTCATCTCTCCGAGCTGTCTCATCAAGGCAGGCCATGTCTACGAGGAGTTAGGTCAGTATGACAAGGCACTCAAAGCTTACAAAGAGATCCAGGAGAAGTACTACACAGCGCCTGAATCTGAGAGCATCGAGGCTTCGATCATACGCGTAGAGGCTAAGCTTAAGAAGTAGAAACTTAGAGGTTAGACTTTAGAAGTTAGAGATTAGAAGCAAGAGATTAGACTTCCGATCACTCCGATCCACTCCGATAGCTCTGATCCCTTCGATCTCTAACTTCTAAAGTCTAATCTCTAACCTCTAATCTCTAAAAACCCATGTCTTCACAACTCCACAGCCAGCAGACACCGGCTCACTACACGCTTCAGCACAGACACACGGCGGACATACGTCGCATCGCTGTCGTTTACTCCGAATGGAATGCTGAGATCACCCACGCACTCCGCGACGGAGCTGTCACGACACTCCTAGAGTGCGGTCTAGAGCGCCAGCAGATTGAGACCTTCTCCGTGCCAGGGGCCTTTGAGCTCACCTACACGGCGAATCTACTCAGTGAGGCGACCCAACCCTACGATGCTATCATCATCATTGGTTGCGTCATACGTGGCGAGACTTCGCACTACGACCTCATCTGCAACAGCGTCACCGAGGGTGCTACCGAGCTTAACCTACGAGGCAAGGCGCCCGTCATCTTCGGTCTAGTCACCGTTGAGAACATTGCGCAGGCTCGTGCCCGCTCTGGTGGTGCCGTAGGTAACAAAGGCTCCGAGTGCGCCATCGCTGCGCTCCAGATGATCGACATCAGAGCTGCGATACAAGGGTAACGACCCGACCTATATACCGACAAGTCCCTAGTGCTATCTCTAGCGCTAGGGACTTTTATTATTTCAGGGCATAGGACGTATCGCTCGTATCACACTGTCTCCATAGCACATACGAGTTCCAAAAGTAGTTCCCCTCTTCAGACTGTTGCATATATGAAGAATAAGTCTTACCTTTGCAACGTGTTTTTCATGGTGTTAGATTTTAAGGTTAATGAGAAGGGGCTGTCTTAGGACAGCCCTTTTTTATTGTATCTACCCCTTGGAGCTATATTTCTGAGGAGCACAGATGGGATAGCTCTCAGGGCTGATGCGTTATATCTCGGTACTCCACTAACTACGCTTGACAACAAGTCTAGGATATATCGATTGAGCCTGGCTTCATCGCACTGTCAATACTCATACATCTTCGCTAAGTCCGATATCTCCCAAGGAATTTCCCAATAGCTCACAAGAAAACAAAAACTCTCCACAGAGCTGGGAAATGAAACTTCGGAAGAATGAAATGAAAGTTCGGAAGAATGAAATGAAAGTTCCGAAGAATTTTTCGTTTCCTCGCTAATAATCCAGAATATCTACGGATGAATTTCCCGATTTCCTCCACCTTCCGAATTCTTTCATTGAGGTGTAGATGCACCCGTCCGCCCCGGGGCAGCTCTACTCTGAGATATTTTCATTACCTTTGCATCAGACTCTTAGGGGTGCCACAGTGCGACTGCGTGGTGGCTGAGATGAGACCCTCGACCTGATCCAGATAATACTGGCGTAGGCAAAGAGAACAACTACACGCTGACCGTGCAGACTCTCATACTGGGACACCCTACTTGCCAAGACCTTGAGCTTGGCGGTACACACTAAGAGTTTTACATACCAGACTGATGAAGGTATGTAGGCTCTTTTTCTTTTTATATGGCTTATGCAAGTAACGATCAATAAGACTCCACACGACCTGCCGGCAGGAACCTCGCTACTAGAGGCAGTATCACCTGTTGTCGCTACGCTCGACCACACGGCGCTAGCGGTCAATCATCGTGTCATACCACGTGATGCCTGGCCTACACACCATCTCTGCGAGGGTGATGCCGTCATGATCATTACCGCAGCTATGGGTGGCTAAGTCACATCTCTTCTTCCAAACACACTTAATCTCTTTACTCTATGAAGCAAAAAGATCAAACGGACAATCTAAACATCTCTCAGGGACCACTCCCTGGCTCTACTAAGATATATGTCACTGGCTCTCGCCCCGACATTCGCGTGCCGATGCGTCGCATCACACTCTCTGACACCATTGACGAAGAGGGTGTACGGCACAACAACGGCTCGGTAGTGGTCTACGACACCTCAGGACCCTACACCGATCCCGACTATCATGTCGATCCGCACCAAGGGCTACCTAAGATACGCCAGCAGTGGATCGAGGAGCGTGGTGACACGACGAGACTGAAAGAGCAAAGCTCGGAATATGGTCGCAAGCGGAGACAAGACGCTTCGTTGGATCATCTGCGCTTTGCCCATCTCAACGACCAGCCGCTCGTAGGCACCGAGGAGCATCCTGTCACGCAGCTATACTACGCACGTCAGGGGATCATCACCCCCGAGATGGAGTATGTCGCTATCCGTGAGAACCAGCTCATCGACGAGATCCGAGAGCAGTACCCGCAGCATCTGGGCGAGAGCTTTGGAGCTAATATCCCTGAGCGCATCACCCCAGAGTTCGTTCGTGACGAGATCGCTGCTGGACGAGCTATCCTCCCCAACAACATCAACCACCCCGAGAGCGAGCCGATGATCATCGGGCGCAACTTCCTCGTCAAGATCAATGCCAACATTGGTAACTCGCCCATCACCTCCTCTATCCAAGAGGAAGTCGAGAAGGCTGTCTGGGCTATCCGCTGGGGTGCTGACACCATCATGGACCTCTCCACGGGGCGCAACATCCACGAGACGAGAGAGTGGATCATTCGCAATTCGCCAGTACCCGTAGGCACCGTGCCACTATACCAAGCTTTGGAAAAAGTCAAGGGACAGGCCGACAAGCTTACGTGGGAGCTTTACCGAGACACGCTCATCGAGCAGGCTGAGCAGGGTGTCGACTACTTCACCATCCATGCTGGCTTGCGCTGGCAGTTCATCCCGCTGACGATGAAGCGCCTCACGGGCATCGTTTCTCGTGGAGGTGCCATCATGGCGAACTGGTGTACGACGCATAAGCGTGAGAGCTTCCTCTATGAGCACTTTGACGAGATCTGTCAGATCTGCGCTCGCTACGACGTAGGTATCAGTATTGGTGACGGTTTGCGTCCTGGCTCTATCGCCGATGCCAACGATGAGGCGCAGTTTGCCGAGCTACGTACGCTGGGCGAGCTATCTCGTATTGCGGACAAGCATTGCGTGCAGGTCCTCATCGAGGGACCTGGTCACGTGCCTATGCAGCGCATCAAGGAGAATATGGACTTGCAGCTAGACCTTTGCAACGAAGCTCCCTTCTACACACTCGGTCCGTTGGTCACCGACATTGCCCCAGGCTATGACCACATCACCAGTGCCATCGGTGGTGCTATGATTGCGTGGCGCGGCACTGCGATGCTCTGCTACGTGACCCGCAAGGAGCACTTGGGTCTGCCCAACAAGGACGATGTCAAGGAGGGTGTCGTCACCTTCAAGCTGGCAGCCCATGCGGCTGACCTTGCCAAGGGACACCCAGGCGCATACTACCGTGACTACGCTATGAGCAAGGCACGCTATGAGTTCCGCTGGAAGGATCAGTTCCACCTAGCACTCGACAGCGAGACGGCGCTCCAGTATCACGACGAGACGCTACCCGCTGAGGGGCACAAGGAGGCACACTTCTG
>NZ_CAMYEZ010000059.1 GCF_947254915.1 uncultured Porphyromonas sp.
CTTGTCTTGTCAGTCATATGATATAAGATTATTGGATAAGATTATTGGGTCGTATAGAAAAGGAGCCTCATTGCTCTAGCTACAGTCGTACGCTAGACCAATGAGGCTCTTTATATGATAGCGTGATATACGCCTCTGCTATCAAGCGAGACGACTATCCGAGATATGCCTTTAGGTACTCGCAGCGATCAGACTGCTTGAGACGACGGATCGCTTTCTCCTTGATCTGACGCACACGCTCACGAGAGAGCTTCGTGCGCTCACCGATCTCCTCGAGGGTCATCTCAGGACAACCGATACCGAAGAAGCAGCGTAGCACCTCCGCCTCTCGATCACCCAGCTGCTCGAGGATACGATCTATCTCGGCTGAGAGCGACTCATTAATCAGACTGCTATCGGTAGAGGGGGTGTCCTCATTGACCAAGACGTCCAGCATATTATTCTCCTCGCCCTCTACAAATGGAGCATCAAGCGACTGATGCTTGCCCTGCACCTTGAGCGCCTCACGGATCTTGTCCTCGGGGAGCTCTAGCTCGTCAGCAATCTCCTGCGGACTAGGACGACGACCATTGAGCTGCTCAAACTTGACGATCGCCTTATTCATCTTCTGCTGCAGACCCACCTGGTTGAGTGGCAGACGCACGATGCGTGACTGCTCGGCGAGTGCCTGCAGGATAGACTGTCGGATCCACCATACAGCATAGGAGATGAACTTAAATCCACGTGTCTCGTCAAACTTCTCGGCGGCCTTGATCATTCCAATGTTTCCCTCATTGATCAGGTCAGGCAGGCTCAGTCCTTGATTCTGATATTGCTTTGCCACAGAGACGACAAACCGGAGGTTGGCCTCGACCAGTTTGTTCAATGCACGCCGATTACCACGATGTATCTCACGCGCCAGCTCTACCTCCTCCTCGGGAGATATGAGATTCGTCCGCCCGATCTCTTGCAGGTAACGATCTAGCGATGCACTCTCACGGTTGGTAATCGACTGATTGATTTTTAATTGTCTCATTGCCATAGCTACACTCGATTTAAAGGGTTAACTCTACGATGCGCTCACGCACTCTAATCATCCATAAGAGAGCGCTGTACGCAAAGGGGTACAAATACTCAGTGTACTCAAACCGAATGCAAAGGTAGTAAAAACAAATGACACTGCCACTTTGCCCAACAAGCCGAGCAGAGCTGTCAATAAACAGGGGCATATATGGATCAATACTCGCTACGTAGCACTATAGCTACTCCGACACCTCTCTTGATGTCTCCATATCTCTCGAGGAAATCGGGAATCCCTAGGGAGCAAACGGAAATTCTCCACGGAGGGACGAAATAAAAGTTCGGAAGAATGAAATGAAACTTCGGAAGAAGCAAATCAAAGTTCGGAAGAATTTCTCCAGTCCTCGCTGGATAATCAAAAATCCCCACCGAAGAATTGCCCGATTTCCTTGATAGTGACACAAATGCTCCCCTCCCCTATGCTGCGTCACCTGAGCCTTTTCTAGCTTCTGCGAACTAGGTTGTATTGGATTAGTCGTTTTGCGAAATCTATAGAAAGAAAAGAAGTTTATGTTTTACAAAATAAAATAAGTATATTTGCAGGTGAGACCTTTAGTTAGCGCCTCTACTAAATAAGATTCACTTTCAACACAGCATTCTTACTTATGAGAAACTCTATTTACCCTATCTTTCTGCTCTGTTGGCTACTCTCTCTCATGAACGTAGACGCTCAGAATCAGAATAAGATAACCCTACAAACCACAGCTTCTATTGGCAGCAAGATTGAGCTAAAGATAGTCGCTGACAAGAACGCCTACAAAGTCGCTGGAGCTGAAAGCTCCACTTATGCAGGTAGCGAGAGAACTAGCTACAAGGTCACCAGTCAGACGATAACTATCACAGGTGATGTGAAGCGACTAGACTGCAACAACAACCCTATAGTAAGTATTGACGCCTCTCACTGTACTACACTCACCTCTCTAATGGCGAGCAAATGTCAACTCAAAAGTGTGAGCCTCGCTACTTCCTCTAAGCTGAGCATGCTCTCACTAAACGACAACTCTCTTGAGTCATTCAAGCTAGAGAGCTGCCCTGAGCTGAAAAGTCTCTATATCCAAAACAACAAACTATCATCTCTAGTGATAACTGGAGCCTCCACAAAGCTGAGTACGCTGATGACCTACGGGAATGCGCTCAAAGGAAGTGCCATGAAAGAGTTCTTAGAGTCGCTACCCGATAGAAACAGCACTTACTCTGGGAGCTTGTACGGCATTGATACAAAGCTAGCATCTGAGAACAATAGTATTACCAAAGATGATGTCGCATTTGCAACAGCAAAAGGATGGGAGATGTGGGATCTAAATGGAGGAAACAGCATAAAGTACGAAGGTTCTGCCCCTGAAAATGACATTGCCACTATCACCCTAGAGACCGAACGTCCTATAGGAGAGAAGATTGAGCTAGTCATTCTATCAACAGATAATGAGCCCATCCAGATAGAAGGAGCTACTGGAGACTATGAGTCTGGAAAACCAAGTCAATACGTCATCAACGCTTCTAAAATCACTTTCAAGGGGCAAATAGAAGAGTTCAACTGTCGCATAAATAGCAAAATCAAGTCTCTAACCTTCCTTCAGGCAAAGCATCTGAAGAAGATTACATGCCAAGAGAATCTACTGGAAACTTTAGACTTGCAGGGATGTGAGGCGCTTGAAGAGCTCAGTGTAGCAAAAAACAGACTCCGTGAGATATCTTTACGCGAGGGCAATGTTCTAAAGAGTATTACATGTAACGAAAACAAACTTCAATCTTTAGACCTTAGTGGACAAGGAGGCTTGACATCAGCCATTGTGGGAGGGAACCCCTTGACTCATATTGACCTGTCTGGATGCCACGCTCTACGAGAGCTAGTTGCCAGCAACTGTCAGCTCACTAGCCTAAATCTCCAAGACTGTCCTGTATTATATCGTCTAATCGTCTACTGCAATAGGGTCAAATCTGCAGGTATGGAAGAGCTAGTTGCTTCTTTGAACGAAACGCCTTTGACCGATCGGGACAAAGTGTTTTATGCTCTTGACAAGAAGAGACCTGAAGAAGTCAACTCTATCACTAAAGAGCTTGTACAGCAAGCTGTCAAAAAAGGCTGGAAAGTCTTTGACTACAATTACTTCAACCCTCAGCCTTACGAGGGTGACGAAGAGGATTGTGTTGAGATCAACGCCTACTCATCTAACAGCCAAAAGATCTCTGTCGAAGTCACTGGAAAGAACATTCATTTTGAAGGAGCTGAGGTTATCCTACAGGAAGGTTCTCGCTACACGATACAGCCCAGTGCTCTTCCCATCAAAATCTTAGGAAGTCTTAAGACGCTAAAAGTAAAGGACTCTAGTCTTAAGGAGGTGTCGCTACGAGCTAGAGACCTTGAGATCCTTGATCTATCAAACAATCGGCTTACTCGGGTAAATATCCAAGAGCTACCAGATATCAGGACGATGCACCTTCACAATAATGAGCTCTCGGAATTGACACTACCTAGACTAACTCACCTTCAGACGCTCTCAATCTACAGGAACAAACTTACAAACAAGACGATCCAAGGAATCTTCTCTCAATTAAACGACAGAAAGGAGCAAACTCGAGGAGAAGTCTATGCCATAGATACTAAGGACCCAAATGAAAGTAACGTAGTTACCTCCTTAACAGTAAAGATAGCTACCGACAAGAACTGGGCTGTCTACGACTACAAGGCAGGTAGTAGTGAGGTATACCCAGGGAGTCAACCTCGTCTTGGTGACGGACGTATATCCTGTACGACGACCCTACCGACAGGTAGCAAGATACAAGTTGATCTAGCCGTAGAGGGCGCACTAGAGATTGAAGGTCTACGTGGTGAGCTTTCCGATGCTGGGTTAAGTACCTTCGAAGTCACAAACCCCACCATTACATTCAAGGGAGATCTCAAGAAGCTCTATTTGCAAAGTGCAGAGATTACCACCTTTACTCATAGTCACTGCACGATGCTTGAAGAGCTCTCTTTAGTAAAAAACAAGCTCACTGAGATTAGCCTTGACGGACTTCCAGCGCTACGGTATCTATCTCTCTACGGTAATGCTTTAACAAGACTAGATCTCTCTACTGCAACTAGTCTAGAGGATGCTTATGCCTTTGGCAATAACCTTTATGAGATCAAACTAGGGGCTAACAAGAACCTAAAGAAGCTCTGGCTAAACGACAACAAGATTAAGACCTTTGAGGCTATAAACTTACCTGCTCTAAAGGAGTGCTCTATCGAAAACAACAGTCTTGCATCTGCCAAAGTGTCTCGTTGTCCTCAACTGGAGCAGCTACGCCTCGCACGCAATGCTATCAAGGATCTTCGAATTGAGGAGGTCCCTGCGCTAAAACAGTGCTACCTACACTCTAACGAGCTCAGCTTTGCAACTACAAAAGAGCTCGCAGAGACGTTGCCTACACTAGACTCAGATGGGGGAGTCATCACAGTCATCAACAATAGAGATGCCAAAGAAAAGAACCAGGTAGGACAGAACGCTGTCTCTACTCTAAAGAGTAAGAACTGGAGAGTCTATGACTACTCCGATGGAAATCTAGAGCCCTACATTGGTACTTCCTCCGAAAGAGTAGTAAAGGCACAGCTCCGCATAGCTTGGGTGTCAGACAGTGAGTTAATGCTCCAGGTACCTGAGGACCTAATTGAATCTACATTGTATCTCTACAGCGTCTCAGGGGAGTGCATTCAAGTAGAGCCTATCACATCCACCCAGCAGAAACTGTCGTTACCACAAGGAATGAATACCCTTCTGATACTCAAAATCGGAGCGTATACTATCCCCTTGATTCGATAGTGCTATGACTTCTGACTCTTTATCGTGATTCCACTCGCCATAAAGATGCCATAACAACATACGATAACCTAAGGTAGTTAGTTCTTTCCTTAGGTTATCGTATTCATTTCTATCTCACAGCATCTGCCTACTCTATGGAGAGATAAGTGTCCCAAAGTAGGGCTGCACTTTTTGTAAGAGTGTAGGTGTATGCGGTGTCTCATTATTTAGTACCTTTGCAGTCACAAGTAGGGACTAGTCGCCGTGTAGCGGTAGCCCTATCGGGATGTAGCACAGTTGGTAGCGCGCCACGTTCGGGACGTGGAGGTCGGAAGTTCGAGTCTTCTCATCCCGACTCCCAGCAGAGTAATCACTGCATAGGACTATAGCATCGATAGATAGGAGCCCTCATAGCAGGCGGGATGGGTTAAAGTGTTTTGATAGCGACATCATACCCACCCATCGGCTGATATGAAGACTCCTATCTCTCTTTTTTGCTACCTTTGTGTAACTTCTGAAGTCTGTGCCTAGGGGTATACCTCCCCGTCACCACGTAATAAATTTGTCACTTATGACTACTGAAAGACCATTGCACTATCTAGATCCACGCAAGTCTGTGCGATTTCTAAAGGATATTCTGATTATCTTCGCCGGCGTTGCCATCTATACGTTTGGCTGGACAGCTTTTGTCCTCTCACAAGACATCACCTCAGGGGGCTTAGCGGGGCTTACGACAATCATTCAGCTGGCGACAAACATCCCCGCCAGCATTCCCTACAATATTATCAACGTCGGCTTGCTACTGCTAGCGATATGGATCTTGGGGTGGCGCTTCTCTATGAAGACGGTCATAGCGGTCTTAATGCTTGCCGTGACAATCCCCGTGGGGCAAGCACTCTTTACCCCAATGGAGGGGCAAGGTCTAGAAGTGTACAACAATCTACCCACTTGGCTCACGAGTACACTACCTAACTTCGGACCTCTCCTGGCACCCGATGAGCCTTTCGTCGCCCTCATCGTCGGAGCAAGCCTCTGTGGTGCTGGTCTGGGCTTGGTCTTCTCTGCCAATGGTAGTACGGGTGGCACGGACATAATCGTGGCTATCATCAATAAGTATAGCTCGCTCTCACTGGGACGTGCTATGATCTTTATGGATGCGATCATCGTCACAACGGGAGCTGTCGTGAGCCACTTCTTCGGACCTCAGTACAGCTGGGGTACCGCTCTCGGCAAGCTTGCTTTCTCTTTTATAGAGATTACCATCGTGGGGCAGATGCTAGACTATATTATGGATGCCAACAAGCAGTCTGTGCAGCTGCTCATCGTAAGTACCAAGTACGAGCAGCTCAGCGAAGCGATAACGCAACGACTAGGGCATGGGTGCACCATACTCCACGGCGAGGGTGGCTATAGTCATCAGCCGATGCACGTGGTGCTGGTAACCATTCGTAAGAACCTAAGAGGTGGTCTCTACCAAGTGATTAACTCGGTAGATCCTGATGCCTTTATCTCCGAGTCTACGGTGCATGGCGTATATGGACAAGGCTTTGACTCAATCGAGAGGGTGACTGGACGAAAGAAGAAGTAACAGGGCCTCCGCCCCCTCACTTTTGAAACAACTCAATGGAACAGAAACCAGACCTACTAGATAAGATAGACTGCCCACGATGCAAAGGCGTAGGCTCGCGCTGCTGCAAGCTCTCCACCTTTGATTGGCTGGCTGATCTGCCCGATGGGGTGCAGCAACAGGAGATCGTTGAGGTACAGTTCAAGAATACTCGCAAGAACTACTACCGCAACGTAGACCACCTAGACCTCAAGCGAGGAGACTACGTAGTCGTTGAGGCTGACAGCGGAGGCTATGATGTCGGCATGGTAGCGCTTACGGGGACACTCGTCTCCACTAGAATAAGGACAAATCACGATGAGCAGTATATAGACAGTGCTAAGGTCATCTATCGCAAGGCTCGCCCTGCCGATATGGATCACTACCGCGAGGCTAAGCTTCGTGAGCACCAGACGATGATTGAGTCTCGCGAGATAGCCACTTCGCTAGGACTGGATATGAAGATAGGCGATGTGGAGTATCAAGCCGACGGGACGCGCGCCATATTCTACTATATAGCGGATCAGCGAGTAGACTTTCGCAAGCTGATACGGCTTCTAGCAGATGCCTTCCACATACGTGTGGAGATGCGTCAGATAGGCGCTAGACAGGAGGCTGGACGTATCGGTGGAATCGGTCCTTGCGGACGAGCGCTCTGCTGCTCGACCTGGCTCTCACGCTTTAACTCTGTCAGCACGGCTGCGGCTCGCTTTCAGAACTTAGCCCAGAACTCACTCAAGCTCACTGGACAGTGTGGCAAGCTCAAGTGTTGTACCAACTATGAGGTAGATGTCTATATGGAGGCGAAGAAGACTTTCCCCTCAAGTCGTACGACCCTAGAGACGGAAAGTGGCACCTACTACTTCAACAAGTGCGACCTCCTGGCGGGAGAAATCACTTACAGTCTAGCTCCTAAGAGTCTTGAGGAGCCTGAGACCATATCTGTGGAGCGGGCTAAAGAGATCATAGAGATGAACCAGCGTGGCGAGATCCCCGAGACGCTCTCTGACCAGCAGGAGGCTCCGAAGAAGCCTAAGGACATACTCTTTGACAATGCGATCAACCGCTTTGACCAGCCCAAGAAGCGTAAGCGTCGTAAGTCAAGGAAGAGAGAGCGCATCAGCTCTGAAACACCGCAAGCCAAGGGAACCAACCTAGAGAGCGACCATACTGAGGAGCCTCAGGACGGGCTGGCTGCTACCGAAGAGTCTGCCACGCAATCACCTCGTAACCCGAGACGCAAGCCTCAGGCAGGCAATCGTCGTCGCCGTCCACGCACGAAGCCTCAGGAGGAGTAGCTCACGACCGCTAGATCACTTATAGCTATGAGCAGAGGGCGCAGAGGAGGTGTCGTAGGGTGGGTAGCTCTGCTGTCTATCCTGACTCTCCTATCTCTTGGCTCCTGCCACTATACGGCTTATCAGGAGCAGATGCAGACCGAAGAGATACCCGAGGGGAGATGGTCTGCCGAGCATACCATCACCTTTGATAGTTTCATTGAGCGACCCCGGTCGCCCCACACGCTCTACCTTTACATACGCTACAACAGTCGCTACGCATACACTACCCTACCGCTCACCGTTCGCCTCCGCTCTGCTCTCGGGTGGAGCGCTACGACGACACTGGCACTACCTCTCACCGAGGAGCCTGGCAAGTGGACCGGAGAGGGCTACGCACTACGACAACAGCTCTACAAAGTCAACAGCCTTCTGACACCTCCCCACCCAGGGCTCTACACCATCGAGCTTAGACAGGCGACTGGTCAAGACACCCTCACGGGCATCGAGACGATCGGTGTCGCTTGGGTCGCTAACGAGCTATAGCCCACGCCGAAGCTAGACTTTGCAGACCTTGTTGTCCGCTACAAGGATGCGACATACCTACAATATGCGATGCCTCTTAAGGTCTTGACGGATTGCCGTGTAAGGAATTTGTACTACTTTTGCTTCCTCAGACAAAACGCTGTAACCATATGACCCAACGCTTTTCTTTCTTCTTTTTTCTAGCCTTAGGCGTAATCCTCTCTATGAGCACGCTGTGGGCTAAGCCTCGTACAGAGACGCAGGCTCGCCTCATAGCCGAGCAATATACTACACAACGACTTAGCAGTCGTGAGCTAGCCTCTCTGCGCTCTGGCACTACGCCTTTGCTAACGCTCGTGTCAGCCCCCTCCGCAGACGCCGATGGTATGACCGTACGTCATCAGACGATGGCTCAGACTGCGCAAGCTCATGCCTCAGCATACTATGTATACAATATAGGTAGCGAGAGAGGCTACGTGATGGTCTCGGGCGATGATCTACTCCCCGAGGTAATCGCCTATGCCGACGCTGGAGCCTTCCTTCCTGATGAGGAGCAACCAGCGCACATTGCCTCCTTTCTCGCTCAGGTGCGAGCCTCTCTACAATACTTAGTAGAGCGTGGCAAGCCCGTAGTGATGCCCCGCACCTCACAGCTACATCCTGAGGGGGTGCCTCCTCTCCTTGGCCAGATTCGCTGGGGACAAGATTACCCCTTCAATACGCACTGCCCCGACAAGAATGGAGGTAAGTCTGTCGTAGGTTGTGTCGCAACAGCTATATCACAGATCCTACGCTATCACCAGTGGCCTGACAAGGGAGTAGGTATCTGCGAATATACAGAGGACGATGGCACGAAGCATCGAGTCGACTTCTCGCAGACTACTTACCTCTGGAAAAATATGCCTGAACGCCCTAATCCGCGGTATGAGAAACAAGATGTGACCGATGCGCTCTCTACGCTATGCTATCACGTCGGTGTCCTCTCACACATGCAGTATAGTCCTGCGGGTAGTGGCACCTTCACGCAATACCCTAAGGAGGGACTAAGCCAATACCTCAAGTACAGCAAAAACATCCAGCTACTCAACCGCATGAACTACAAGATTGCTGACTGGATGGACATCATTGCCAAGGAGCTCAACGAAGGGCGCCCCGTCTACTACGCTGGAGCCAGTAGCACCGTAGGACACGCCTTCGTCTGCGATGGCTATCGGCAGGACGGGTACTTTCACATCAACTTCGGGTGGAACGGTATGGCGGACGGATTCTTCCTCCTCTATGCTATCACGCCTAGGACGCTAGGTACTGGTGGAGGCACCTCCTACGATGGGTTCAATAACTTTCAAGAGATCATGATCGGCATAGAGCCGGACCGTGACGGGTCTTCGAAGCGCACCGTCAGTGAGGATATATCAGCACTTGCCCTAGCCGTGTCGTGCGATGACAATAAGACGATTGCGCTCAAAGATGTCGTCCTCGAGCTGGGCTCTGCCGTCCAGTACAAGACGCAGCTCTGCCTCGTCATCACACCCACTCAGGAGGGAGCCCAGAGTAAATACGGAGCACTCGGTGAGGAGCAAGAGCTAGAGTATCACAACTACTATACTTACTCAGAGAAAAGCCTACACCCCGTCCCCTCCGTTGACCTCACCAGCCTAGGTCTACCCACACGGAATGCGAGCTACATCGTGACGCTCGCCTACGTTGGCAATGGCGGTAAGCGCATCCCCGTGCGCCACTACAATGGTGGTGTCTCTGAGGTGACAGTCACCTTTGACGCAGACGGCAAGGCTCACTGCACCTCCCCCCAGATGAAGCCTAGACTAGCTTTGTCCGAAGTCAAAACGCCTGACTTACGTGGCTACAGCAGGAGCTCGGTCACACTCTCCATTGACAACCTGAGCCAAGAGGAGTACTTCTCGTCATGGGACTGCTACTTTGAGGACATGAAGGGTGACCAAACCTTCCTAGGAGCGCCCTCCGCATTGTTGAGTCCACAGGTAAAGCAAGAGATACCCCTAAAGGTCCCTAGACTATCACTACCCGCTGGCACCAAGGGCAACATACTCCTCAAGGGAAGCTACATAGATGCCGATGGTAGCGACCAAGACTACATCATACGCTCCCGACAGCGTCTAGAGGTACTCCCAGCCAAAGACGTCTACAAGGCATCCTCTCTCAGGTGTGTCGCTCAGCGCTCTCTAACGGGAGCTATAGAGTATGCTCCAGGAGTTCACGATATGACCTTTGAGGTGAGCAATAAGGGCAAACTTTCGAGAGGCAAGATGCTCATTCAGTGGGCACTCGTACAGACTAATCTAAAAGATGGGGATGCTATACGACAGAAAGGTTCTGGTTTCATTGAGAATCTTAAGAAAGATGAGACGCGACAATACACTATAAAGTCCTCTCAGTGGACAGATGTGGCAAAAGGCTCTGACTACTACCTCATCGTCCAGCTGTACGACATAGTTGAGAGCTTCGGATCCTATAGATATGGAGAAAAAGAAGGCGAACTGAACCTCCCCATAGCTATTGTAGACCAGCTCTCTCCGGCCATCAACGAAGAGCTTTACGTATCACTAGAGAAGGAGTCTGACCGTGCATATCCCATTAAGGTCAATGTAGCAACCCCCAGTATGATTCGCCTCAATGGACTAAGCCTCACGGGGATATCACAAAAAGATGGAGTCTACCATATCGACGGTAGAGCTAGCGATGGGCGTACCGCCATCATCGGCGCTTTCAGCTCCCTAGAGTTTGATCAGAAAGACAGCTCCACGGGAATCATCGAGGCCGACTTCTCTCACGCCTCTCCCCTCTTACAGCACGTATCTATATGCCATAGCAAGATAAGAGGTGAGGCGATGACCGAGATGCTACAGTCACTACCCGACCGCTCAGCAACCACACCTGGTACCATAGCACTTATCGACACCTCCAGACCTGACCTTGAGGGCAGCATCTGCACCCCAGAGCAGGTAGCACTGGCAGCACAGCGTGGCTGGACCGTCACCGATCAGCAGGGGAATGCTTATACGGCTATTGATACGCCTGCGGAGGCAATGCAAAGTGACTGGGCAATCTATCCGATGCCTGTACGGGATCAGATGACCGTCGTGGGGCTTCCTGCGACCAGCTCCGTGACGCTCTACACGCTACAAGGTGAGCGACTGCTAGAGGCGGTCACCCCTGCCAGTGGTCAGCTACAGATTAGCCTAGCACACCTACCCAGTGGCACCTACATTCTCGCTACGGCGCTAGGAAGTCGACGTGTAGTCATCGTCCACTAATCCTTACGAGCCCACGGCTCAACGATAGAGCGGCACCATGCTCCATAGCTTATGCTTGGGGCGTGGTGCCGCAGTAGTTTGTATAGCGACGGGGTGCTGTGAGCCTGCAAGGCTTAGCCCAAGTTTCACGGCAAAAATGAATTTCGGGGCGTTTTGCCACGAAACTAGAGGAGGCGAGAGTCGTAACTCTCTGTGTGTCAAAGGGAGCTTTTGGCGAACAGCTCAATGGGTTGACTGAACACGAACAGGCTAAGGCTGATGAGTGGTGGAATAGGATGATTCAGGAATGCGCTCTACACGATTACAGATCAACTCTTTGCCATCAAGGAGCAACTTGAACAACATCTTTGTATGATGACTGAAGCTTCTATGAACAGACAATGGCGCAGTCGTTTTTTTAGGCAGAGCCATAGAGCGTTATCCGTCAATTGCACGCAACTACGAGATCAACTACATCCGCAGTGAGGAGAAGCCCCTAGAGATGCAAGAGGTGGCTTGGAAGATCAAAGACCTCTCCAAGGTAGAGGGCGGTCACGGCGTTTACTTCCTGCGCACCAACGTCCGTACACTAGACGAGCGCACTACCTGGGACTACTACAACTTAATCCGAGAGATAGAGTGCACGAATCGTCAACTCAAGACGGACTTACACTTGCGCCCGCTCTTTCACCAGACGGATCAACGCAGCGATGCTCATCTCTTCTTTGGCTTACTCGCTTATTGGGTTGTCAACACCATACGCTGTGGACTGAAAGCGCAGGGCGAGAACTGCTACTGGCGGGAAATCGTCCGACGTATGTCGACACAGAAGTTAGTCACCACAGAAGGCGTCAACCCGCTGGGCGAAAAGGTCGAAATGCGACAATGTAGCAAGCCCTCGAAACAAGCGACCGAGATCTACCAAAAGCTAGGTTTACGAAAAGCCCCCTTCAGGAAAATAAAAATCTGTAGGACACAAAGTCCATAACTCAAACGCTCCCGCCCGCACTCAGCGACCATTACACGTTC
>NZ_CAMYEZ010000060.1 GCF_947254915.1 uncultured Porphyromonas sp.
TCACTGAGGACCGTGCAGCCCAGCTTGAGCTTAATATGCAGGTGCATGAGAATACGTCGCTACACGAGACTCCCTTTACCGTGACGGTCGACCTCATCGGCCACGGCTGTACGACGGGTGTCTCCATGTATGATCGTGCCATGACCATCAAAGCGCTAGCAGATCCCAATACCAAGCCCACAGACCTAGCTCGTCCTGGTCACGTCAACCCGCTGCGGGCGCGCAATCGTGGCGTGCTACGTCGTGCTGGCCACACAGAGGCAGCTATTGACCTAGCGCGTCTCGCTGGTCTCCAGCCTGTAGGCGCACTCATCGAGATCATCAATGAGGATGGGACGATGGCGCGTCTTCCTCAGCTCGTAGAGATCGCTAAGCAGTGGAATATGAAGATCATCTCCATCGAGGACCTCATCGCTTACCGCCTCAAGACGGACTGCATCGTCGAGGAGGGCGTAAGGGCTAAGCTTCCGACCGAGTGGGGCATGTTTGACATCATACCATTTCGCCAGAAGAGCAACGGACTAGAGCATATTGCCCTCATCAAGGGTGATATTTCGACCAATAAACCGACCCTCGTACGTATGCACAGCAGTTGCGCTACGGGCGACATCTTCGGCAGTCTGCGCTGCGAGTGCGGAGAGCAGCTCCACAAGGCTATGGAGATCATCGAGCAGGAGGGCGCGGGCGTCATCGTCTACCTCAACCAAGAGGGACGTGGCATCGGTCTGATGGACAAGATCAAGGCATACAAGCTTCAAGACGAGGGGCTCGACACGGTCGATGCTAATCTGCACCTCGGACACAAGGTCGACGAGCGTGACTACGGTGTCGGAGCTCAGATACTTCGTGCTATTGGCGTGACCGAGATGCGCCTGATGACCAATAATCCAGTCAAGCGCGTTGGCCTCGAGGCTTACGGACTGAAGGTCATGGAGACTGTGCCTCTAGAGATCAAGCCTAATCAGTACAATGCCCACTACCTGCATACCAAGAAGGTGCGTATGGGGCATGACCTACACAACGTCAAGTAAACAACGTATAATCAAACCACAATAGAACTATGAAGAAACTCATTCTATCCACCCTATTACTCCTCGGAGTGATGACCTCTGTCTTCGCTCAGGAGAAGTACGACCTACGTCTGAACCTCAAGAAGGGGCAGACCTTCACCTATCAGGTGACGGCCAACAATCCTATGACCATCTCTATGATGGGGCAGCAGATGGAGATGAAACAAGCCCAAACTATCACCTATACCTATAAGGTACAGGACATCAAGGATGGAAACTACCTGATGGAGATCAGCATTGATCGTATGCAAGTTTCCTCTAGCTCTATGGGGCAAGAGATGAATGTGGATACCGACTCAGAGGCTAAGGACGAGATGACCAATCAGCTACGTAAGATAGTCAATCAGAAGGTTACTCAGTGGGTGGACGCTAAGCTTAAGCCTCTAGGCGAACCTGAGGGTGAGGCGGTAGATGACTTCGTCAAGAAGGGTGTCCTCACTATGGCTATGGTTCCAGCATTCTTCCCTGCAGAGCCGATAGCACAGGGGGAGTCCTTCGCAGTCAATAGTCCGCTCTTCTCTGGCGAAGATGCTAATACAAAGTATGAGGGTGTCGTCACGCTGATAGCTGTATCTGATACAGACTATACATTCCGTGCCAACGGTAAGACGACCGCCAATTTTGAGGGCTTGGTCATTGAGGGCAATGGCATAGACAACATCGTCCTGGACCGCAAGACTGGTATGATCAAGAACACATTCGGTACAGTCGCACTCAAGGGTAGTGGCAATGTACAGGGTACCCAAGCAGAGGTCGCCTCAAACACGATTACCTCGATCCGCCTACTCTAAGAGTACGCGAACAGACTACTCCAAACATAGTACAACAGCTAACAAGAAAGGCACCTGCTCCTCGTCTGGGGCAGGTGCCTTTCTTCAATTATAGCATTCCCTTGTTTGGCGTGCTGAGAGAGCCCCTGAGGGTCAACGCTTCGGGCACTACACTTCACGATTTTCTAGAGCTTACTCGTCTATAGTTGCACTTTTCTCTTGACGCTATCGGCTGCATACTGATTTGCTCCCGAGAAAATGAAATTCTCCACAGAGCAAACGGCAAAATCTTCCGAACTTTCATTTCATTCTTCCGAACTTTCATTTCACTCTTCCGAAGTTTTATTTCATTCTTCCGAGGAAATAGCCGTTTCCCAGCGAGCTTTTGGGCAAATTCCTCCGAGGAAATCGGAATTCATTGGCAAAAGCTGTTGGCGCTAGTCGCTTCCCCTGAGCCGTCCCAAATAGGAACTAGCCATAAGTCTAAAGAAAACATTACCTTTGCAATACCATATGAGGCTGTTACAGTCAACAGCCTCACAAGATTGCAAGCCAAGCCTGCATGCAGATAGATTTAAGAGACGAGATATGCAATTTAACTACTATTCGGACAACGAAGTGCTGATGCCACCCGTGAGGCGACAGATCGCCAACCGTTGGATGCGTCGTGTATGCGACGAGATGAATCGGACGGTCGGGGAGATCAACTTCCAGTACACTGACGATGAGGGTATTCTGAAGGCAAATAGAGCATTTCTCCAGCATGATTACTATACAGATGTCATCACCTTCCCCCGAGAGAGTGAGCAGGAGGGCGATGATGCAATCTATGGAGATATACTCATCAGCATCGACACCGTTGCGACGAATGCGCAGGAGCTGGGCGTGCCGTTCAAGCAGGAGCTGTACCGTGTGATGATACATGGCATCCTGCACCTCTTGGGCATTGATGACCAGACCCAATCTGAGCGGGAGCTGATGCGCATGGCCGAGGATAGAGCGCTCATGCAGCTCGTTGAAATGCTGGAGGGACGAGACTATTTCCTTGAGCAGGGCGGATCAAAGTTCTTCAAGCATATCGACAAAGTCTGCGCTGAGGACAAGGCTCGCTAACTAATCTCACGACACAGCATCATGACATCTTCATCTTCTCTCATCTTAGGTATCGAGAGCTCGTGCGACGATACCTCGGCAGCTGTGCTACGGGGCGGGCTCCTCTGTAGCAATGTGATCGCAAGTCAAGAGGTACACAGCAAGTATGGAGGCGTGGTGCCAGAGCTGGCGTCACGAGCCCATCTGCAGAACATCGTTCCTGTCGTACAGCAGGCGGTAGCGCGTGCCGGTGTCACGCTGGCCGACCTTGATGCGATCGCCTACACACGTGGTCCGGGGCTTCTCGGTTCGCTCATCGTCGGGACCAACTTTGCCAAGGGGCTGAGCTTAGCACTCCACATCCCACTCGTCGAGGTCAATCACTTGCAGGCTCACGTCCTCGCACATTTCATCGCTAAGCCTGAGGAGCCACACACGCCACCCCCATTTCCCTATCTCTGTCTACTCGTCTCGGGCGGTAACTCACAGATCGTACAGGTCAATGCGCCTGATGATATGCGCATACTGGGTCAGACGATCGACGATGCGGCTGGCGAAGCCTTTGACAAGTGCGCCAAGGTGATGGGACTCGGCTATCCTGGTGGCCCGATCGTCAATAAGCTCGCCAATGAGGGCGACGCTGAGCGCTTTCACTTTAGCAAGCCTCAGGTACCAGGGCTGGACTACAGCTTTAGCGGGTTGAAGACCTCTTTTCTCTATACGCTACGTGATGAGCTTGCCAAGGATGCTGACTTTGTAGCGAAAAACAAAGCGGATCTCTGTGCCTCACTCCAAAAGACGGTTATCGACATCCTCATGAGCAAGCTACTACGCGCCAGCAAGGAGACCGGCATCAAGCACATCGCTGTGGCTGGTGGCGTCTCGGCCAATACGGGTCTGCGTGATGCTTACCACGCTTATGCCGAGCGATACGGCTGGCAGGTCTACATACCGCCCTTTGCCTTTACGACAGACAATGCCGCTATGGTTGCCATGGCGGGAACCTTTGCCTATGAGCGAGGAGCCTACGGATCGATAGATGCCGTTCCCTTTGCCAAGACAATGATTTAACCCACGCTTTATGCCCACTCCTCAGACGACAGAAGAGCAGCTACAGCGTCTCATAGCGCATTGGCTAGAGCAGCACGAGAGCGTCTCGACCTGCGAGAGCTGTACGGGTGGCTATATAGCGAGTCAGCTGACGTCGCATGCGGGTAGTTCGCACTGGTTCCAGGGAGCCCTTGTGACTTATCAGATAGAGCTCAAAGAGCGACTAGCCCATGTGCCAGCTGCCACCATCGAGCAGTATGGCGTTGTGAGCCGAGAGGTTGCTGAGGCGATGGCTAGTGGCGCGCGCCAAGCCTGTCGTAGCACCATCGGCATAGCGACCACAGGCGTGGCTGGGCCAGCTGGCGGTACGGCAGAGACACCCGTCGGGACTGTCTGCATCGCTATAGCGACACCTCGGGGCGTTCACTCGGAGCGCTTGCAACTCACAGGCTCTCGGCAAGAGATCGTACGGCAGACCTATTGCGAGGTTATTAATCGGCTCTACCACTTGGAGCTGGAGTAAATCTTTTCACCATCACACTCAAAGAACAGACTACAATGAAACGACTATACCACACCACCGTGCTACTCATCCTAGCACTCTGCTCCTTTGCCCTGACAGTGCAAGCTCAGAAAGCTTACGTCGGACTGGAGTACCAGATGAGCTACAACGACAACTGGGGAGCCAATCGCCCTGTCATCCTAACCGTCTATCCCAATAGTCCTGCAGCGCAAGCTGGACTGCGTGAGGGAGACATCATCGAGGCGATCAATGGACACGAGACTATTAAGATGTCCGAGGAGGAGATGATCCGCGAGTTGCAAGGCGAGGGAGAAGTATCTGACGACTTACTCCTAGTTGTTTCCAACTTTGCTTACCATCGTGTGGTACGTCATCTCAAGCCGACGGCTCAACCTGCCGATGCGCTCACGGAGCGGGACATCGCTCGTGCCTTTGGCATGTACAGCCTAGAGGACGAGTCCGATATATTGATCTCTTACCCCATCAGCTCAGGCACAGAGGGCAAGACGGACTTGATCAACTATGAGACCTTTGGCTTCGTGCGCACCAACAAGCAGCACACCAATCGGGACGTCCTCATCGAGCAGCAGATCTCCGAGGCACTGCAGGCCAAGGGGCTTACCTACGATCCGAAGAATCCTGACCTCCTCATCGACACCTATTATAGTATCTCCGAAAACAGCGCCTACGACGCCACCGAAGCTCGTCGCTCTGCCGTGCAAACGTCGCTACGCATTGACCCCAAGGCGCATAAGCTCGTCGAACTGCCGATCCTACCGATGGGAAGCGACAAGACGCTGGCTCGCTTCTATCTAAAGTTTGGCATCACCATATATAGTGGTGTCAATGAGCGCAAGATGCTATGGACGAGCGAAGCCGAGGAGCTACTCTCTGACGACTATACGCTGACCGACTACACCGCTCTGACGGTGCCAGTGATGCTCTTGCAGTTCCCCTTCACACGCTACTTCAATTCGCTCGTCGTTCGCTTCGCCACTCATAGGTATCTGTCGCTGGGAATCAACTATCAGGCAAATAACACTTCGACTATTCACTCGCTGTCACTACACTCACCAGCTGCCGAGGCGGGGCTGCGTGCTGGAGATAATATTGTTGCCATCAATGGACGTCCTCTAGGCACTGCCGATGAGCTTTCTAAGGGTTATCTGGCCTTTGTCAAGAAGAGCATGTCCTACCGCAGCACGACCATCCCTTTGCGATCAAAGATGGACCAACCAATTGTCGCTATTGGGACTCGGAAGACTACGCTCGAGTTGCTAAGCTCCTGGACAAGGATAAGTACTTCGGAGGCTTTAGCTACCTCTTTGCCTTCAATCCCTGGATCACGACAGCACCCCGCACGGGTGTCACCATCGACTATCTGCGTGACGGCGTGATGCAACGTGTCATCGTAGAGCCTAAGCTACAGGAGGCTTGCTACGTGACGCTTGAGTAGTACTGCAGAGCTAATCAAAGGATCAAAAGTATGTGTGACAAGCCTCATACGCAGCACTGGGTCGATATAGACATCAACGACTACGACTACCCGCTCCCTGACGAGCGTATCGCAGCGCATCCGCTGGCGGAGCGTGACCAGTGCCGGCTCCTCCTGAGCGATGCTACGGGGAGGTTGGAGGACCACACCTTTGCCGAGCTACCAAAGCTACTCCCGCCCCATGCGCTCCTCATTCGTAACAATACGCGGGTCATCAAGGCGCGCATCTTCTTTGTCAAAGCAACGGGTGCCCGCATCGAGATACTCTGCTTAGATCCCTACAAACCTGTCAGCTACGAGGAAAGCTTATCTTCGCTCGGCTCATGCTCCTGGCACTGCCTCGTGGGCAACTCGAAGAAGTGGCGCCCCGAGCAAACTATCTCCTGTACACTCCCATTAGCTGGTGGACAAGCTATCACGCTACAAGCGAATAGGGAGGCAGACACACCAGACGTAGTTACCTTCAGCTGGAGCGATGAGACCAAGAGCTTTGGCGAGATACTAGAGCTGTGCGGTCAGCTACCCATCCCTCCCTATCTCAATCGAGAGACCGAGAGCAGCGACCTCACCGACTATCAGACCGTCTACGCTCGCATTGAGGGCTCCGTGGCGGCGCCGACAGCGGGACTACATTTCACGCCAGAACTAGATGACCAGCTCCTAGCCGAGGGGCACCGCATCACCGAGCTAACGCTCCATGTCGGTGCAGGCACCTTCCTACCCGTCAAGGGTCGTCAGGTCGCTGATCATCAGATGCACAGCGAGTATTGCAGTGTGCCGACAGCAACGCTGGAGACGCTCCTAGAGCATATCGACAGCCCCTTTGTACCCATTGGGACAACTTCTGTACGCACCTTGGAGAGCCTCTACTGGTTTGCCGTTGCGTTGCAACAAGCAGAGCAAGAGGGCAGGGACGTGGCAGAGCCCTTTCACCTAGATCAGTGGTATAGCTACCGAATGCGTCAGAGCTGTGGTGCAAGCTTGCCGTCACGCCGTGAGGCGCTGGAGATATTGCTCCGCTATGCGCACTACAAGGGGCTTGATCGGCTCACTTTCTCCACAGCGCTACTCATTGCCCCAGGCTATCAGTATCAGATGGTAGACATCCTGGTGACCAACTTTCACCAGCCGAAGAGCACGCTCCTGCTACTCGTCTCGGCACTCATCGGACCCCACTGGCGCACGCTCTATGAGCACGCCCTCGCTGATGCGCACTACCGCTTCCTCAGCTATGGCGACGCCTGCCTGCTCTACCGACAAGAGCTATAAGTTGAAATCAAATCATACACACCCTTTTCAGCATATCACACACAAATGAAAGTCATCACAACGGTTGCTGCATTACAGCAAGAACTCTCTAAGCTACGCCAAGAGAACCCCTCAGCCCGTGTCGGCCTAGTGCCTACGATGGGTGCCCTGCATGCGGGACACCTGAGTCTAGTGGCTGCTGCTAGAAAGCAGTACGACATCGTCGTCGTGTCGGTATTTGTCAATCCCACGCAGTTCAACAATCCCGAAGACCTGCGCACCTATCCCCGCAAGCCAGAGGAGGATCTAGCACGCCTTCGTGACGGTCAGGTAGATATCGCCTTCCTGCCCACCGTCGAGGAGATGTATCCCGAGGCGGATACACGTCAGTTTGACTTCGGCTTCCTCGGAGAGACGATGGAGGGAGCGCATCGTCCAGGGCACTTCAACGGTGTAGCGCAGATCGTGAGCAAACTCTTTATGCTCGTGCAGCCCGATGGCGCTTTCTTTGGCGAAAAAGACTTCCAGCAGATAGCCATCGTACGAGAGATGGTTCGCCAGCTCGCTCTGCCCGTAGAGATACACAGCTGTCCCATCATCCGCGAGGCTGACGGACTAGCGCTGAGCAGTCGCAACCTCCTCCTCACCAGCGAGCAGCGTGACGTAGCGCCACGCATCCATGACACGCTGGTAGCCAGCCAAGCGCTCATCCCTGAGCACTCGCCACGAGAAGTCGTTGACTTCGTCGTCTCACGTCTCGCAGAGCATCCGCTCCTGCGTCCTGAGTACTATCAGATTGTCGATGGCAAGACGCTTCGTCCCCTCGAGTCGTGGAGCGATAGCAGCGACCCCGTCGGCTGCATCGTCTGCTACTGTGGCGAGGTTCGTCTCATCGACAACATTCACTACAAGACCTCAGCCAACTAGCTAACTAACCGAAGGCGTTCCACCCCTGAGCTTTGAGTTCGTGCTCGGCCCGATCAGTCGAGACCCAGCGACAGCCCTCAGAGGCGTCCGTGACATGTCCTATGATGGAGACGCCATCGATGTCGGAGACTTGACCGACCTGGGCTAGTGGCACGGTGAAGAGAAGCTCGTAATCCTCGCCTCCATTGAAGGCTGCCGTGATGGGTGACATATTCATCTCCTCGCATAGCGCTAGCGTCTCACGGTCTAGAGGTAGTCGATCCTCAAAGACCCGTATGCCTACCTGCGACTGCTCCGCTATGTGTAGCAGCTCGGAGCTTAGTCCGTCACTGATGTCTATCATCGCTGTCGGGGTGACTCCCTGCTCAGCCAACTTGCCACGCAACCAGCGTTGCGCAGAGGGCATAAGCTGACGCTCAATTAGGTATTCGTAACCCTCAAAGTGTGGCTCAAACTCCTCCGTCGGTGCGCTTAGGAAGGTGCGGTGCTCACGCTCTAGGAGCTGGAAGCCCATATAGGCTGCGCCTAGATTGCCTGTTACGCAGATGAGGTCGTTAGGTTGAGCTCCCGAGCGCAGGACGGCTTCGCCCTTAGTAACGGAGCCTAGGCATGTGATGCTTATGGCGAGTCCGTTTTGCGAGGCACACGTATCTCCGCCGATGAGGTCCACCTGGTAGTGCTGGCAGGCCAGCTTGATACCTTTGTATAGCTCTTCTATCATCTCGGTCGTGTACCTTGCCGAGATGCCTAGAGAGACTGTGATCTGCTGGGGGATGCCATTCATGGCGCAGATGTCAGAGACGTTGACCACAACCGCTTTGTAGCCTAGGTGCTTGAGTGGCATATAGGTCATATCAAAGTGTACGCCCTCGAGAAGCATATCGGTCGTGACCAACAGCTCTTCGTCAGGCTTCATCTGCAAGATGGCAGCATCGTCACCGACGGATATGCGGACACGGTCGGGAGATATGATGGCAAACTGCTCAGTGAGCTTTCGGATCAGTCCAAACTCTCCTAAGTCAGAGATAGGTGTATTCATAGATTATTCCTTTTCTTCTTCCTCCTTGTGCTCCTCTTCTTGAGACTGTGTACGTGTAAACTGCGCAATATGCTCCAAGACAAGCTTGCGCAGATCCTCCTCGCCGTGAGACTTGAAGCGCACCTGTATAGGCAGGCGGAGGAAGCGCTCACGTAGCTCACTGCTCATGTAGGACTCCAGCTCGTAGATCTTGACCGCATCCTTGTCGGTACAGAGGAAGACCACCTCCACACCGCGCGCCTGATAGTCTGTTAGGATGTTTTCCCATGTGGTCACGTTGCGTCTAGAGTAATGGTGATGATCTGCATAGGGTAGGGTCACCACACGGGAGAAACCACGCTCTACATAGGCGAAGAACTCCTCAGGGTGGGAGATACCCGACAGGGCAATGACGACGGCATTGGTGTCAATCTTTATAGCCTGGGTATCTCTTCGGAAGATGGGAACAGGATTATCGTACTTTACCTCGCTAAAAAGGAGCTTCTGATGCGGATAGAGGTCTAACCGACGCTCCGTAAAGGTGCAGTCTATCGGCTTGAGTAGGGTAGGACACTTGGTCACGACTACTACATCGGCACGATAGCGCCCACGAGCTGATTCACGAAGGCGACCCGCAGGGAGCAGCGCATCCTCTGTCATAAGTCTATTGTAGCTGGACAAGAGGATGGAGAGCGAGGGCTGCACGGAGCGATGCTGGAAGCCATCGTCCATCAGAATCACATCGGGACGCTGCGAGTAGGGCTGACTGACTAGATAGTTTATCGCACGCACCCTATTGCCATCCACGATAATCTGTACCTTGTCGCCAAACTTGCGCAGGATCTGAGCAGGCTCGTCACCTATGCGGTTGGCGCTATCGCCTAGTTCGGCGACCTTTAGTCCTCTAGATCTACGCTTATAGCCTCGTGACACGATAGCGATGCGCAGATCTCCCATAAGCATACGGACGAGGTGCTCTATCATAGGAGTCTTGCCTGTACCGCCTACGGCAAGGTTGCCGACACAGATGATGGGTATGGGAAACGAATGACTCTTCAGACGCCCCATATTGTAAAGGCTATTGCGTAGCGACACACCCACTCCGTAAAGAGCGGAGAGTGGCAATAGCCATCTATTGACCTTGGGTGTCTGATCCATGCTGAGAGAGAGTCAAGAGGGGAGAAAAAGTTTGTATTGTCTCTGAGGTACTAGAGATCTACTACCAGAGGCAGACGAGCCTGAAGCCCAGACATAGTTCGTAGCTCACGGAGCTGGTCTATGTAGCGAATCTCATCTTCGGTAAACCAAGAGTTCATCAGCTTCATACGTACGCTCTGCGTCGATCTATTGAATAACTCT
Source organism: uncultured Porphyromonas sp. (assembly GCF_947254915.1). Taxonomy (GTDB): domain Bacteria; phylum Bacteroidota; class Bacteroidia; order Bacteroidales; family Porphyromonadaceae; genus Porphyromonas. The sequence goes on from NZ_CAMYEZ010000060.1 coordinate 10,553, forward strand.
TGGATTACATTGACCTCACGTCTTGCGTAAGTCACATGATAGCTGTCATATCCAGCCTGTGTAGCTGCATAAGCGATAGCATCTTGTAGACCGCCCAGCTCATCTACGAGTCCTAGTCCCAGTGCCTGAGCACCAGTCCATACACGTCCCTGAGCTATTGAATCTACCTGGTCTCTTGTCATACCACGACCCTCGGAGACACGCTTGAGGAAGAGCTCGTAGCCACGATTGACATACTGCTGAAATAGTCCTCGCTCCTCCTCCGTCCATGGACGGTCTAGGGCGCCTAGGTCAGCATAGCGAGCTGTCTTGACCACATCTTGATGTACTCCGATCTTGTTAGCCAGCTTGGTCGCATTAGGTACGACACCAAAGATGCCGATAGAGCCCGTAATGGTCGAGGGCTCGGCAAATATGTAGCTAGCGCCCGAAGACATATAGTATCCACCTGAAGCGGCGTAGTCTCCCATAGAGATGATGACTGGTTTGTTTTGGCTAGCCTTATGGACGGCATACCAGAGCTGCTCAGAGATATAGCTACTACCGCCTGGCGAATTGACACGTACCACGAGTGCATCATAGTCGTCATCTTCGCCCATCTCTAGGATACGATCGGCAAGGTCACTAGTGACCACCTTCTTGGTGTTAAATGGAGAGTCAGCCTCCTCCACATTGATCTCGCCCTCAGCAAAGAGGACACCTATATTAGCATCTCCGCTAGAGGCAGAGCCACGGGCTGCATACACATCACGTAGCGAGACGAAGTAAAGGTCATTTGGCTCATCTACATCCACGAGCGAGCAGAGCTGCTCTAGAGCTTGATCCTGATAAAGTGCTCCATCGATGAGTTTGTTGGCTAGATAAGAGTCGGTTGACCGGACAGACTGCATACTGTCCGCTAGAGTCTGCAGGCGTGTGCTGTCTAGCCCACGGCTAGCACCCACTTCGCCTAGGATGCGACCCCATATATCGCCAAGGTAAGAGGAGATTTGGGTGCGATTTGCCTCGCTCATACTGTTGAGCATGTAAGGCTCTACAGCACTCTTGAAGGTACCCACCTTAAAGACCATCATCTCCACGCCAATCTTGTCCAGCAAGTCCTTGAAGAAGACAGCCCCGCCAGACAAGCCATCGAAAGCGATAGACCCCTCCTTATTGACATAGAGTTGATCCGCTACGGAGGCGAGGTAGTACCCCTTGAGTGAGTAAAAGTCTGAGTAGGATACGATAAATTTGCCTGTCTGCTTGAAGTCCTCTAGCGCACCTCTGAGGGCTTCAGCCGAAGCGAAGCCACATCCTGGGTCCATCATATTGAGATAGATACCCTTGATGCGGTCATTATTCTTAGCCTCGTCAATAGCCTCAAGCACATAGGAGAGAGGCAGGTCTTGACACCCGTTGCTCTTGTCAAAGCCTAGCTCAGCCCAAGGGTCGGATACGTATGTATCGGACACCTTAGCGAGATCAATCTTGAGGATGCTCCCATCCTTGATCTTCTGAGTTTCGTTATTGGCTCCGACGCTCAGAGCTGCGACAAAACCAATTAGAGCGATGATAGATAGAGAGACGAAGATGACACCACTCGCCACGATGGCCAGCAGTGTCGCAAAGAAAGTCTTCCAAAATGAATTCATACGGGGTCTATATAAATATGTCTATTTAGCAAGTATTAGCACCGCAAAGGTAACAAATAGATATTGAATAAGCTACATATATCGGTGCCTTCTATAGGGGGGAT
>NZ_CAMYEZ010000061.1 GCF_947254915.1 uncultured Porphyromonas sp.
AGAGCTTCCCCTTTGAGTAAGCACTCGTCATAAGGTAGTGTAGGGGCATCGCCCCACTCATACTACACCCCAAGCGTGAGCGTGTTGACTAAGTACAGTCAGCACGCTCACTTTTTTTACCATAACCTGGTGTACCTCGTGCTCTGCTTGAGAATCGGACTCCCACGGCTCAAGGGAAATCAGAATTGTCCACGGAGGAAAATGAAATTCTCCACGGAGGAACGAACAAATTCTTCGGAACTTTGATTTGCTTCTTCCGAAGTTTCATTTCATTCTTCCGAACTTTTATTTCGGCCCTCGGTGAAGAATTTTCATTTCCTCGGTAGCTATTGAGGGATTTCTTCCGTGGATTTTAGATTTGCAGAGATCTCCTGTCCGTCCTTCGTGCACCTTCACAGCAGCTCTTAGGAGTATTTGGTCGAAGATTTATTGTCCGAATTGTTTGCCGTTTCAAAAATTATTCGTACCTTTGCAGTGGGAATACTTTAGCAGTCTGAACATGTGTACCCCCCCCCCCCCCGAAAATAACCTATATTAACGGTTGGAGAGGCTCTCAACTCACCGAGTATACATTAGCGACAAAAGTCGTTGATGCTCTCGTTGTGCTTTGGGCGAAGCTTTGCGGAGAGGCTGTCGGATACTATCTGTACTGCGGGATACCTATATACCATATCGAGGGATTGCCCTGAGGGCACACACACATAAGCTCCTTATGTAGACACTGTGATTGTATATCATGGATGTCTGCGTGAGGGGCTCTTCTGATTTGCTAACTGGCTAGTCAGAGTACATACACCTAGTCCTCTCCACTCCCCTACTTTCTTTACGCTTAAACATCTATATATATGGATGACTGCAACAAGAGTTTTGTCAGCCACCTCGTACATAGAGGCGTCTTGGCATACATACTTATCACACTCATAGTGAGTTGCTCCAAAGCTCCTCAAGCGAGCAAGGAGCTCATCATACGACTCCCTGCCCTAGGCTCGATGCGTGCCCTCGGGACGAACTATGGTATGGGTAACGTAATGTCCGACCCTTATGAGATCGGACAGACAGATATCTCATCTGTCGAGATCCACTTTTGGGACATCTCAAAGCGTGTTGAGGTACAGCCAGCTGTCACCTTTAGTGCGAACTCACGTGAGATAGCCCAGCTCAAGGCTCCCGATGGATACAAGCTCACCGTACCCTCTCGATGCGAGGCTATATCTGTCATATGCAATCCTGAGCGTCTCAGCAACAACATACTAGACTACCAGGGGCGCACCATCGCCGAGATGCCCCTACTCTCGAACAAAGTCTCTATACAAAGGCGCTCCAATGGGCTTGCCGTAGAGCTATACCCCAAGCCTCCTGTCGCTAGACTAGAGGTCGTCTCGGGTGTATCTTCTGGCTCCTATGCAGTAGCTGGAGGCGAGATCAAAAACGTACGTATCACAGGTCTGTACATCAACAACTATATTGATAACCGATCGACAGGCGAGCGGTCCAACCTCTCCTACACCGACTACTTTCCCAGCAATGGGGGCTTTTGGTTCGGTCATAAGGAGAAGATGCACAACCTAGAGAACGCGCTCCATGACAAGCTCCTACAGTATGATAGGCAGACAGGACGAAACAGCTATGCAGACTTTTACTACGTATTCCCCCGCACGGAGGAGTCGCCCAGCTCTATTGACCACCTAATCATAAGACTAGACTACGACAAGAACGGTCAGCGATATACCAATCGCTTTATCACCATACAGTCTTACCTCGTCAAGGGAGCTACAGGGCTAGGACGCTTAGCTCGATTTGAAGCGGGGCGCAACTACAACATCAACCTATCCCTCATCTTCGCCCAATTCACCTCAGACAACGACCCCACATCAGACAAACCCGAAGTGCCACTCATCAATGTCGTGGGCCTGGTAGAGACTCCTGGCGAGACCCCACCTATCACTGACGAGTCCACTGAGTGGGACTAAACAAGTAAGCTTATTAACAACCATATAACTAAACAACAAACTAAGTATGAACAAAGTAAGAACACTCGCCATCGCCCTGATGGCACTAACGCTCTTCGCCTGTAAGAAGCAAGAGCCCAAGCAAACAGAAGACGCTGTCCTCAGCCTCCGCATTGATGACGCCGAGCTTCGTGCGCTCGAAGGTCAGATCAACAACGGTACGACAACGACCATCACGGAGAATGTGGTTCTCACGCTGGACAATGGACGTAAGATAACACTGACACCAGACGAAATCACAAAGGCTAAGACACAAGACGGAGCCAAGATTGAAGTTGGTCAAGTTGTCAACACCGTAGCACTTAGTGCCAACGCTGAGGTAACCGATCAAACGGCTATCGACCAGTGGCAAAGTAAAGCCAGCGTCTTCTCAACAAAGATTCCTCTATCTGCTCCCGCAACACAAGTAACCCCCACGACAGCAACTGATGGCAGTACCATCTACAAGGTTGAGTTCACCCCGAAACCAGCTTTCACTCGTCTAGAGGTATTTGGTAAGATAGAGCCAAAAGCGAATAATGGCAAGAACGCATTTGAGTCCATTGAAGTCAAAGAGGTCTACATCAATAACTACCTACCCACTCGCAATGCTACCAACCGTTACTTCACTGGAGCTAATGCGACGTTTGACGATTTTGCAACCACTCCAGCTCTTAAAGGGTCTATGAAAGATGCTATCAGCGACTCGGAGAAAGAAAACTTTAAAAACGGGTCTAAGGCTGCTGCCTATCAGCTGTTCCCTAAGAAGACCAGTGAAAATGGAGGTGACTATGACCACGTAGTGCTCAAGCTCTCTATCAAGTACTCTGCGACTGCTATTGCCAAAGGCTACCCCTCCACGCCTCAGACACGCTTTGTCACCATCACCAAGTTCAAGAAAGCTCAAGACAATGACCTAGACAGTTTTGCTGCTGGCACCATCTACAAGCTTGACCTAAAGGGTCTCAACGACCACTTCAAGACAACTAGTGACGGTACACCCGACCCAACCAATCCCGATACGCCAGAGCCTGAGTCTAAGGGTAGGAAGTATCTACAAGTTATCGTCAAGGCCTGTACCTGGACCTCTCAAAACATCCTACCTCAGATCTAATCTAGCAGGGATTACAAGCAGTAAGTCATCTTACTAATCCAACCAACTCTCTGAGACTTCAGCACAGTCTGATGTCTCAGAGAGTTCCTGCCCCCTTTCTCATCTACACACCGCACAAGCACAGCCCCACGAAGCCAACCCTAGTTATGCATCTGCCCTACAAGTTTCATCTAGTCATACTACTGTTGCTATCGATATTAGTCGGACTAAACTCCTGCTCTCTATACGAAGACCTCAGTAAGTGCCCCCCCACACATATCAACTTCGTCTATACCGCAGACGGCACGACAAATGTCTTGTCACAACACATACGTAGCGGACACCTATATGTCTACTATGAGGACGGTCGCCTAGCTTATGATCAGACACTCTCCGCACAGGACCTCAAGTATGGCGTAAACCTCCAAAACATCTACACCGGGCGATGGCGCATCATCGTCTGGGGCAACCTCGGAGACCACTCTACGGTAACGAATACGAGCCGCATCACCTCAGCTGAATTGTCTGTTCGCCCCGAGGCTTCGGAGACTTACCAGACGACCGACTCGCTATACTATGCCAATACATTAGTAGACCTAGATGCACTCGAGTCAGAGGAGCCTGCAGTCGTACCTTTTGCCTCAGCACATGTCAGCCTAGACGTAGCTGTCAGAGGGTTTGACACCTTTCACAAGGCGAGCGTGCGTAGTCAAGGCAGGCCTCAGCTACGCATCAACCAGGCGGGCACGCACTACGCCTTTACGGGCTATACCTCAACCATTCCACAGCCGACTCGTCTTAAGGCTTTTGCCCCTCAGCTGGAGCATGATGCAGAGCAAGACCTCTACAGAGCCCGCTTTGACCTACTCCGTATAGATGAGGTCCCAAGCGTCACGCTAGAACTAACAGACGAGGGCTCGCCAGCTCATATCTTCAAGACTATAGACCTACAGAGCTACCTCACCACACACCACATACCCCTCAGGGGACAGCACGAGGTCAATATCCCCATCCTCATCTCCTTTACTGGCGAACTGGGAGTAGTCGTTCAGCCGTTTCAGTGGGGCGTGGTCAACATTAGCCCTGATGGTTTCAAATCCCTATAAATAGATTCTCATGAATACACCATATAGTTACACTAGGACACTCGCTCTGACACTCCTCTCGGCGCTCCTCCTGGCAGCATGCGTGGCAGATCGCTGCGACCTGCAGGATAAGCCCCAAGAGACAGGCGAGCCTGGCAACTCAGCCTCCGAGCAACCTATACCCAAAGGATATAAGCCCGTCACCATCGAGCTAGAGCTCAACACACGTATGGCCGAGACTACCCCCCTCCGCAACGCTGTAAGCTGTGACGAGGACCCCGAGTACCTGCGTGAGCACCCTGAGCAGTCGCTACGAGCGATAGACCTAGAGACAAGCGCCCAGACGGGGAAGGTACAATTTAAGTTTGCCACAAAGAGTGGCGACAATATGATCGTCATCCTCAGCCAAAAGGATGCTCAAGGCAAACCCATCAACACCATCTACCTAGACCATGTCAGATACAAGGGCAATGGAGATAACACCTTCCAAATTCCTCGTCAACGTCTAAGTGGCATCGCACTAATGGGCAGTGCGGAAAAGCTAGAGCCAGGGAGTAAGGATTGGTATGTGATGTGTATCTATGACAACCCCAAGCACTCCTTCTTTAGAAAGGATAATCAAGGTATCACGATGACCGCTGCGACTTGGAATGAGCGACTTGGCTACGAAGGTCCTATATCATTTAGCACATTAAAGAGGGCTGGAACTACTCCAGTGAGAGATATAGAGATCCCTTTTTTCTCCGAGTGGACTCCTGTACAAATCAGCGATAATCGTGTCGTAGAAAACACGCCGAGGAATCCCATCAAGCTCAAGATGCCGGGCGTACTCCTACGTGTAGAGGTGCGCAACAAAAGCTCCTTCCCAATTCTTATGCAAGGACTCAAGGTGGAGACCAATGTCCTACATGCCAACGTCTCCTATGATCTCTCACCAGACAAGCTACCTCGCATCGGTCAGGGGAGCGTACTCAGCTCTTTGTCTTGGAGTCCTATGACCCCTAGTCACGTCTCTGCCTCAGGGAACACACTCCCCACCCTCGAGAGTATCTATATGAAGACAGAAGATCTCGTCATGATGGGTCCATCACTCATCACCTATCGAAACTATGAGAAGCAACTCGCTGGGCATCCAAATCTAGAGCAGAAGAACAACCGAATTATGGACGCTCAAAGCGGTAGACTTCCCCAAGATCTCTACCTATGGGGTATGCCTATCACCGACCAAGAGATGAAGCGCTTCGACGGTAAGGAGCAGATACCTATGACTGCGGTCTATACTTCGTACACTAGTCAAGAGCGTAGGGGGTATGTACTGAGCGACGACCCGGACTTTGACAACAAGATCCTCAGTGGGGATAAGCCAGCTCCTGGAGGATGCTCTCAGCTCTCCTTCGTAAGTGCGACTAAGCTACGCGACAAGCAGGGCAAGCCACTCACAGGTATCGTCCCTCTGCAGGTAGTCATAGAGAATCGAGCTCCATCGCCTCTTGACTATATGTGCCGTACAACACCTATCCTACAGCCAAAAGATACACATCAGACGAAGCCTACCTTTAAGAAATACGAACTTCTTGTGACGGCAAACAATGATCCCTGCTACTTCTCCTTTGATTACGTCACCAACCAGCAGCCTGACGGCTCCTATCAGAATGACCGTCTACGACTACGCTACAAGAAAGACGCAGCACCTATCGCTGGCTACCATATTCCAACCCAAGATGAGATGCAAGCGGTGATGGCTTCACGTCTTATTGTCTTTGGGAATCCTCGCAAAGCTGACGCCTATCCAGGTAATCACATCGAATACACAACGGACATATTTAATCCTACGTGGCAGACAGAGCAGTTACGAGTCAAGGACCAAAGTTTCTACTGCTGGGGACTCTTTCGCAAGACTAGCCCAGAGGAGACAGCTCTACTCACGGGCACTAAGGTCGGACAGGTGCGTCCGATGTACGTTGGCCTACGCGGTCTCAAAGAGGGCAAGGTAGACGAGGATCAGGGGACTTTTCACTATTCACCCGCCATGGGTGTCTACCTATACTCAGCAGGAGATAATAAGTTCTGGCTACAGAGCATACCGCTCAGTCGTCACTGGGTTAAGCGATTCAATTATCAGCGCAATAAGTTTGCCGACTACGTGATGTCAGGACACTTCTTTTACTTCTTCAAGGACAATCGCATACGTAGAGAGATCCACTATGCTGCGAACTGGAATGGAGCTCGCAAGCTAAGACCAGCCGAGAAGTGGGGCTCTTACTACTGGCTATCACCACCTAGAGAGAAGCCGTACTATCGTTCGGGGAGTTCAGACCCATTCCTCTGCTTTGGCTTTGAGTGGGACAGTAATAGTCACGGGGGCAACCTCATCTTTCATCCCTCCTATGAAAATGGAGCACGTTATCCAACGGGCCCTTGGAACGGCTTCCCTGTAATCCTCTTCTACGACAAGCTCTGGGAGCCTTAGGACGACCCTACGATAGAGACATCGTACAAAAACAAAGCACTCTCCGTGAGTGCTTTTTTTGTACCTTTGCGGTGTATATACCTTTTGGAGTATGTTACCGTGGCAACGGACTCCTTTTTAGTCGACTACAACACACCACTTATGTCTGATCAGATACATATCACGCTACCCGATGGGAGTGTTAAGGAAATGAAGCAGGGCTCGACCCCGCTAGATATAGCTAATAGCATCAGCGAACGACTGGCGCAGGAGGTCCTAGCGGCCGAGTGCGATGGTAAGCTCATAGATGTGCGCACACCGCTCATGCAGGATGCCCACATCAAGCTCCTCAAGTGGGAGGACGAGGGTGGTAAGCACGCTTTCTGGCACACCTCGGCTCACCTTATGGCGGAGGCTCTGCAGGAGCTTTACCCTGGCGTGCAGTTTGGCATAGGGCCTGCTATCGAGGCGGGCTTTTACTATGATATAGATACGGGCGATCAGGTGATCAAATCAGAGGATCTGCCGAAGATTGAGGCTAAGATGCTTGAATTGGCTCGCCGCAAGGAGACGCTCGAGCGCAAAGCGATCTCTAAGAGCGATGCGCTGGACTTCTTCAAGAAGACGGGTCAGACCTACAAGCTAGAGCTCATCAACGATCTAGAGGATGGCACCATCACGACCTACACGCAGGGTGCCTTCACCGACCTATGCCGTGGTCCGCACCTTCCCTCTACAGCTCCGATCAAGGCGGTCAAGTTGCTGAGCGTGGCTGGCGCTTACTGGCGTGGCGATGAGACGCGCAGACAGTTGACTCGTATATATGGTATCACCTTCCCGAAGAAGAAACTCCTGGATGAGTACCTTGCTTTGCTTGAAGAGGCGAAGAAGCGTGACCACCGTAAGATAGGTAAGGAGCTGGAGCTCTTCGCTTTCTCACAGCGTGTCGGACAGGGCTTGCCTCTCTGGCTACCACGTGGCACACAGCTAAGACTCAAGCTGGAGGACTTCCTCAAGCGTATCCAAAAGCGCTACGGCTACCAGCAGGTGATGACGCCTCACATCGGCAATGTGGAGCTATACAAGACGAGTGGTCACTACGCTAAGTACGGCGCAGACTCATTTCAAGTAATCACGACACCTCAGGAGGGGGAGGCTTTCATGCTTAAACCGATGAACTGCCCCCACCACTGCGAGATATACAAGCTCAAGCCACACTCCTACAGGGATCTGCCTGTACGTCTGGCTGAGTTTGGTACGGTCTATCGCTACGAGCAGAGTGGTGAGCTACACGGATTGACACGTGTACGTGGCTTCACGCAAGACGATGCCCACATCTTCTGCCGTCCTGATCAGGTCAAGGAGGAGTTCCTCAAGGTGATGGAGATCATCTTCATCATCTTTAGAGCGCTAGACTTTGAGAACTTTGAGGCGCAGATCTCGCTACGTAGCCAGACTGACCGCAGCAAGTACATCGGTAGCGAGGAGAACTGGGATCGTGCCGAGCAGGCTATCATTGAGGCTTGTCAGGAGGCTGGTCTACCCGCCCACGTTGAGTACGACGAGGCAGCTTTCTACGGACCAAAACTAGACTTTATGGTCAAGGATGCCCTCGGTAGACGCTGGCAGCTCGGTACAATTCAGGTAGACTACAACCTGCCTGAGCGCTTTGAGCTAGAGTACACGGGCGAGGACAATCAGAAGCACCGTCCGGTGATGATACACCGCGCCCCCTTTGGATCAATGGAGCGCTTCGTAGCGGTACTCATAGAGCACACGGCGGGCAAGTTCCCTCTCTGGCTGGCTCCCGACCAGGTGGTCATACTACCAGTCTCAGAGCGCTTCAACGACTACGCATACGAGGTGGCTGCAGCTCTAAGCGAGCAGGACATCAGCGTATCGGTCGATGACCGCAACGAGAAGGTGGGTCGCAAGATCCGTGACAATGAGCTCAAGCGTATCCCCTACATGCTAATCGTCGGCGAGCAAGAGCAGGCTGACGGCACAGTCTCAGTGCGTAAGCAAGGCGAGGGTGATGCAGGTACAGAAAAAATTAGTACCTTTGCCGAGCGTATCCTGAAGGAGATAGAGAGTCAGATGAACGCAAATGCGTAGTCCCCACCCTTTATCCCGACAGATCGCATCAATCTAAGTACTTGATCCAATAACCAAACCTAGCACACTGCTAACGAATCACTAACTGCTAATTGCAGACGAATGGCAAACAGTAGAAATTTCAGACGTCCACCCATCAAAGAGCAACCGAACCGCATCAACGAGCAGATACCTCACCGCGAGGTACGTCTGGTCGGTGACAACGTAGATCAGGGAGTCTACCCTATCCAGCAGGCTCGTCGTATAGCTGAGCTTCAGGGGCTAGACCTTGTGGAGATCTCGCCAAACGCAGAGCCGCCCGTATGTCGTGTGACTGACTACCAGAAGTTTCTCTACCAGCAGAAGAAGCGACAGAAGGAGCAGAAGGCTAAGCAGGCTAAGGTGGTGGTCAAGGAGATTCGCTTCGGACCTCAGACGGATGACCACGACTACAACTTCAAGCTACGCCATGCCGAGGGCTTCCTCAAGGATGGCTTTAAGGTCAAGGCGTACGTCTTCTTCCGTGGTCGTAGCATCCTCTTTAAGGATCAGGGCGAGATACTTCTTCTCCGCTTTGCCAATGACCTAGAGGAGCTAGCACGTGTGGAGAGTATGCCCGTGCTAGAGGGTAAGCGCATGACGATCATGCTAGCACCCAAGCCCGCCTCTGCCAAGGGTAAGAAGAAGGAGCCGAAGCAGACCAGCGAGGAGCCGACGGATCAAGAAGCATCTGAGGAAAAGGATAACGAATAGTCATAGCACAGACACATTCATAAGCAAGTAAATCCACCTACTCCACCCGCTACGCCAGGTGTGTAGCAGACTATCCAAACGGGCATAGGCGTGCCTCTAGGTAGTTGGTCAGAGGGGTGAGTCTAACAATAGTTTCACACAAATCAAAATCCAACCAAAATGCCTAAACAGAAGACAGTATCAGGCGCCAAGAAGCGTTTTTTCCTGACAGGTAGCGGACGCGTTAAGCGTAAGCATGCGTACAAGAGTCACATCCTCACCAAAAAGAGCAAGAAGCGTAAGCGCAATCTTACCTACACTGCTCTCGTGCACCCGCACAATGAGCATAGCGTTAAGGAGATGCTCAACCTCTAAATCGAGGATTCACACAGAGTTTAGTACGTATCTATCAAACACACTAATCGACACAAGAAATGCCTAGATCAGTAAATCACGTCGCTTCACGAGCTAAGCGCAAGAGAATACTCAAACTAACCCGCGGATACATCGGTGCCCGCAGAAACGTATGGACCGTAGCCAAGAATGGCTGGGAGAAGGGTCTCACCTATGCCTACCGTGACCGCAAGAATAAGAAGCGCTCTTTCCGTGCTCTATGGATACAGCGTATCAATGCGGCTGCACGCCTAGAGGGTATGTCCTACTCTACACTCATGGGTGCCCTACACAAGCAGGGGATTGAGATCAATCGTAAGGTCCTCGCTGACCTCGCTATGAACAATCCCGAAGCCTTTAAGTCTATCTGCGAAAAGGCTAGAGGCTAAACGAGCTCTCCTCTAATACAGAGCCTAGGCGCAAGACACAGGACGCACGATGTCTTCTTTACGACATCACGATCTTGAGTCTTGCGTCTAGTCATTCATTTAATCCATCTCCTATCGAGTTGCTACCGGAGGGTAGCAAGCTCCTTTTGTCATCTTACCACACTCTTCAATCCACAACAGTATGTCCGCTCTTCAAGCAATCTCTCCCCTAGATGGCCGCTATGCGAGCAAGACGGCTCCCCTAGCTGCTTACAGCTCCGAGTCTGCACTCATCCGCTATCGTGTACGCATCGAGGTGGAGTACCTCATAGCACTCACCCAAGCGATACCCGCACTGAGCAAAGCCATCACGGAGCCTAAGCAACAGGCCCTACGACAGCTCTACAAGGAGTGGTCCACAGAGGCTGCGCAAGAGGTCAAGGATATAGAGGCTACGACCAATCATGATGTCAAGGCTGTCGAGTACTACATCAAGCGTCACCTTCCTCAGCTGGGTCTAGAGGAGATAGAGGAGTATGTCCACTTCGGACTAACTTCGCAAGATGTCAACAACACCGCCTTCCCGCTCATGCTTCGTGAGGCGCTGCACGAGGTTTACCTACCTACCCTTCAGCAGCTCATTGAGCAGCTTCGTCAGCTCGCCAATGAGTGGCACGATGTCGCTATGCTGGCTCGTACGCATGGTCAGCCTGCTAGCCCGACGCGTTTGGGAAAAGAGATCATGGTCTTCGTCTACCGCTTGGAGCAGCAGACGAAAGCTTTGGAGCAGGTGCCCATCACGGGCAAGTTTGGCGGAGCCACGGGCAACTTCAATGCGCATCATGTCGCCTATCCAGCGATTGACTGGGTTGCTTTTGGCAACAGCTTCCTCACATCATTAGGTCTGGAGCGTGAGCAGTACACGACGCAGATCTCCAACTACGACAATCTCGCTGCTCTCTTTGAGGCGATGGCGCGTATCAACACAATCCTCATCGATCTCGCTCGAGACTTCTGGAACTACATCTCAATGGGTTACTTCGGGCAGAAGATCAAGGCGGGAGAGGTTGGCTCTAGTGCTATGCCTCACAAGGTCAATCCCATTGACTTTGAGAATGCCGAGGGCAATCTCGGACTAGCTAATGCGGTGGCTCTGCATCTAGCCTCCAAGCTCCCTATCTCTCGTCTGCAGCGTGACCTAACAGACTCAACGGTGATCCGCAATCAGCTCGTCCCGATGGGCTACACGTTGATCGCTTTCAGCAGTCTCTCCAAGGGACTCGGCAAGCTGGTCATTCACCCCGAGCGCATCGCTCATGACCTTGACTGCAACTGGGCTGTCGTCGCCGAGGCTATTCAGACGATCCTCCGTCGTGAGGGTTATCCACACCCCTACGAGACGCTCAAGGCTCTGACCCGTACGGGCGAGGAGATAAGCCAAGAGACGATCGCACACTTCATCGATACGCTTGAAGTTGCCGAGGAGGTCAAGGCGGAGCTCCGTCAGATCACCCCGCACAACTACGTGGGGCTCTAGCAGGGCTGACGCATTATATCTAGCTACTCTACAAACTACACTTGACGACAACTCTGGGATATGTGGATTGAACCTGACTTCATAGCGCTATCGATACTCATACATCTTCGCTAAGTCCGACATCTCCCGAGGAATTTCCCAATAGCTCACGAAGAAACGAAAATTCCCCACGGAGAGGCGAAATAAAACTTCGGAAGAATGAAATGAAACTTCGGAAGAGTGAAATCAAAGTTCCGAAGAGTTTTTCGTTTCCTCGCTGGATAATCCAGAATATCTACGGATGAATTTACCGATTTTCTCCACCCTCAGATTTCTGCCATGGAGGAGACTGTTGCAAAAGTCAACAGTCTCACAATCTTGCTTGCAAGATTGTCTA
>NZ_CAMYEZ010000062.1 GCF_947254915.1 uncultured Porphyromonas sp.
GTCAAAGGCAGGCTCCGTGCCAGCCTCCTGCGTCACGTGATACTGCATCGGCGTGAGTCGCTTGCGGAGCGCCTCGTGGTCTACGTAGCGGACGTAGCTCTCACGTGCTATCTGTGTACGGCCGATGTGACAGTAGCCCCCAGGGTTCTTGCGTAGATACTCCTGATGGTATTGCTCAGCGGGGTAGTAATTGTCCAAAGGCTTGCACTCGACCACGACGGGGTCAGCATAAGCCTGCTGTAGCGAAGTGAGCGCCTTCTCAATGATCGGTCGTTGCTCCTCTTTCGTGTAGTAGATGCCCGTGCGGTACTGCGTGCCTTGGTCGGCTCCTTGGCGGTTGAGCGTGGTGGGGTTGATGACGGTAAAGTAGCGCTCTAGGATAAAGCCTAGTGGCACACGCCCTGCATCGTAAACTACCTGCAGTGTTTCGGCAAAGCCCGTTTCGCCTGTGCAAACTTCCTCGTAAGAGGGCTGTCGACCGAGCGTGCCATTGGCATAGCCCACCTCGGTAGAGACGACTCCGTCGACCTCCTCAAAGAAGGCTTGCATTCCCCAGAAGCACCCCCCAGCGAGATAGACGGTGTCTAGCTCTTGAGGCTGTGCGGTTTCTCTAGACATAGCGTTAGTGAGGATAATGGTCGTGCAACTTATAATCAATGCAAGTGCGACCCACTTTGTACGGCTTGATAAGGTCATTTACTATCTGGACATGAGCGGGGTGTGTAGCGTAAGCTGAGAGAGCCTCTAGATCCTCTACATCAGCTTGAAGCATAAAGGTAGACTCCTCGTTGGGGTTGCAGTTGAAGAAGACCTCCATCGACTCCAGCTCAAGGATCTGCTCGGGGAGGTTCTCGAGGAGGTGCTCGATCTGCTTCAGATGAGCCAGCTGCTCCTCAGCGGAGCCGGGTAGTTGTAGCGTGAAGATGACGCAATGACGTATCATGTGTTATGGGAGAAGTAAAGGGTTAGACGATTAGTGGTGTGGGAAGAGTGTTGAGCAGGTGCCATCCTTCATGCACTCTATCATCTGCTCATCAAAGAGCGAGTCCTTGTAGCCTAGGAAGTAAAGGATGCCATCGAGACCAACGGACGAAATGCGTTGCTCGGCACTTGCCTTGACCTTGGGCTTAGCGTGAAAGGCGATACCTAGTCCTGCTAGCGAAAGCATCGGCAGGTCGTTGGCACCATCGCCTACAGCTACCGTCTGCAAGAGATCCACACGCTCTACCTGAGCGATCAGACGAAGGAGGTCAGCCTTGCGACGCCCATCGACCACGTCGCCCACGTAGCGACCCGTGAGCTTGCCATCAGCCACCTCTAGTTCGTTGGCATAGACATAATCTATGTCAAACTTCTTCTGCAAGTAATGCCCGAAGTAGGTGAAGCCTCCTGAGAGGATAGCGGTTTTGTAGCCCATTACCTTGAGCGTGCGCATAAGTCGCTCACATCCTTCGGTAATTGGGAGGTTGTGTGCTATATCCTCCATGACAGAGACGTCCAGCCCCTTGAGTAGAGCGACACGCTCCGTAAAGCTCTCGATGAAGTCTATCTCACCGCGCATAGCTCGCTCGGTGATTGCCTTGACCTGGTCGCCTACGCCAGCTCTCATCGCCAGCTCGTCGATCACCTCGGTCTGGATCAGCGTCGAGTCCATATCGAAGCAGATCAGGCGACGCATACGGCGAAACATACTTTCCCTCTGGAAGGAGATGTCCATGTCAAGCTCGCCACTCATCTGCAGGAGGTCTAGCTGGAAGGTGTGGACATCCTTGATATTGCCACGCATGGAGAACTCGATGCTCGCCATCGGAGCCTGCTGCGTTTGGTCTAGCGGGATACGACCCGTGAGGCGACGGATGTTATCAATGTTAAGTCCCTGCTCCGCAGCCGCTCCAGCGACAGCCGAGAGCATGCCAGCGGTCATCTTGCGTGCTACGACAGTGATGATGTAGCGGTTCTTGCCCTGCGCATTGACCCATTCGCCATATTCGTTTGTAGAGATAGGGGTAAAGCGTATCTGTACGTTGAGCTCGTACCCCTTGAAGAGTAGATCCTTCAGTACGGAGCCCGAGTCATCTTCATTCATCTGGAAGAGTATGCCCAGGTTCAGGTGACTATGTATGTCTGACTGACCAATGTCTAGGATATATGCGCCATGCTCTGCGAGGACGCCCATGAGCGAGGCGGTCACGCCAGGGCGATCGTAGCCCTGTATGGTCGCCAGCATCAGCTTGCCTCGTTCATTTAGTGTTGGTGTATTCATCTGATTAGGTTAAGATAAGTCGTTAGTATAATGGTTTTACGCTTCAAAGGTAGTGAAAAATCCAAACTCTTGTAGCTCTACTTTGTTTTCCACCGCTGGAACTGGAGAGTTCCTTCCTTGGAACTAAAAAGCTCCAAGAGGGGAACCATTTTTGGAACTCGTAAGTGATACGAATACAGTGCCGTACAAATGATGCGAAGTGTGGCAAGGCAAAGAAATAGGGGCCGCCGACCGATAAGCCGACCGCCCCTAAGCTTCTTAAGTTAGTGCGCTGAGTTAGATCGCGTCTGGACCGGAGACGTACTCGAAGTTGCCACCGCCGAGACCCTTGTAGGTGAAGGTCACGGTGCTATTGGTATAGTTTTTCCGTAGACCAGTGGTGATGACGTACATCTGGTCAATGCCGTTGGTCTGTGCAGGCTTGTCCGCATAGCGTGCCCTGAGGATGAGCTTGAGACCCTCCTTGATGCGCTCTAGGCGTAGCTTGAATAGATCCTCGGCAGACTTGCCCTCCTCATCGGGACGAGCCCCGACGCTCTTGCCGCCGTCGATGTTGAAGTTCTTGTAGTGAGCACTACCGCAGAACCACCACTCCTCATTGTTGGGATGCTTCTCGCTGATGTAGTCGGGCTTATTAGCCTTGACCCATGCGTGCAGTATCATAAAGTCGTCGGCCGTCAGCGTGAAGCGGATGGTCGGGTCGAAGATCCACTGCTTGCCGATATTGACAAACTGGCTTGAGGTCTGAGCCACACGCCACTGATTTCCCTCGAGCTTGAAGCTCTGGTACTCAGGCGTGGTGAACTTGTTTTCAAACCACTCGTAGACCACGATAAGCTGATTACCTGGCTGAGCGTATGGCATGCTCTGCTGCAGTAGCTGCGGAATGTACCGCTCGGGGAGCATCGAGCTGCTGAAGTTGTCGTGCGTACTGCCCATAGCTTGGTACTCTGCGGGTGAGATGACCCTGTAGGTGTGGCTATCTGCGAGACGCTCTCCGATGAAGAGCATGTTGCGCTGCCCATCAGCGAGAGCTACTTTCGCTAGATAGCTGGTACCCTTGTCCGCATAGGTCGTTGCGAGGTACTTGCCGAGCTTAGTGATCTCATCTTTGGAGAGCTTGTTAGGGTCTTTTGCCGTGAGACCAGCTTTGGTAGCATCGTCGGCTGAGACCGTGACTGATATGAGTTTGTCCAAAGTGGCATCCTGCTGCATGGCATAAGAGACGGTCACGGCAGAGCCCTTGCCCCACTCGGGGTACATCTTAGCTATGAGGGCTGGGACGTACTTGTCGGGAGAGACCCAAGCGGTGAGCGTGCGGTTCGTCTTGACATAGTTCGCCTCATGCTTGACCTGCTTCATAAACTCCTCCTTGCTAGAGCCGGTGTAGCCCGCCTCCTCCTGCTTGGTAAAGGCTGTGGCGATCGTCTTGTAGTCAGCATCGGTGAGAGCGTAGGCGACACTCTTCTCTATTGGATGGTCTACCGAGTCTAGTTCTTTGTATATCTGCTCCATCGGATTGCAGGCGGTGAGCAGCAGGAGTGCTGCGGCTGCAAGGAGCTGTGTGATCTGTTTCATATTATTTGCGTGTCTGAGAGTTAGAAGTTAATGCGTAGACCAGTAGCCCAGTTGGTGCCGAAGCCGTAGTAGACGAGCGCTGACTTCATGTCGTGGTTCTTACCATCGCGAGCGTCGGAGATGTACTCGGTGTTGGTCACGTTGTTGACATTGATGTAGACGGTAGCGTCACAAGAGCCGATGTTAAAGCGGTAGTTAGCACCTAGGTCTAGCGTAAAGTAGTCAGGCATACGCCAAGCATCCACTTTGTCGGTCTCCTTGGAGCGGTTCGTCGGGTCAAAGTCTGCGTAGTTCTTGCCAGCATAGTTGAGGTCAGCCTTGAGACGGAAGTCCTTGAGCGCCTCCCACGAGATACCGAGTGCAGAGGTCATCTGAGCTGAGTTGCCCACGTGTACGCCCTTGACAAAAGCATTGATCGTGCCGACATATTGCTGCGCATCGTCGAAGACATCAGCCTTGACGTCGTCAGCCCAGATCCAGTCGCCCCAAGAGAACATGAAGCGAATGTCAAGTGGCTTGATCGGCGTATAGGTAGCCTCCAGCTCGACGCCCGCGTGGCGAGCATCTAGACCAGAAATGTTGGCCGTTGTGTTGTTGCCCATACGACGTGTGAGGCTCTTGTCCAACCACTTGGTATAGTAGCCGTTGAGGTCGATGCGAAGTTTTTGCATCTTAAAGCCGTAGCCGACCTCGCCCGTGAAGACGCGCTCGTACTTAGCACCCGTATTGATGGTCGTGTTGTTGCGGAAGAAGACATTGCGAAAGTATGGCGCAATGGTGAAGTAACCCGCATTGACGAAGACGTTGCTGTGCTCGAGGAACTTGTAGCTGGCACCAGCCTTGACACTCCAAGGCAGGTAAGTAGCCCACGGAGAGACGATCTTATCGGGAGGGGTCAGCGCATCGTACTTCTCGCCTGTACCGCCAAGGTTGACGTAGCGGTAGCCTTTGTGCGAGATAGCTCCAGAGATGAAGGCGTTGAAGTTTTCGCCCGTGAACTCACCCTGTGCGAAGAGTCCGTTCCACAAGACCTCACCGATGTTGTCAAACTGTATATGGTCGCCCACCTTGAGAGGCTGGTAGGGCTTGTGGTACATAAGCTTGGTCGATGAGTTCTGAGGCTCTATATAGTAGTCACCACCGAGTAGATCCTCGATGACCTCACGGTGGATGCCCTGATAGAAGCGTCCATCGAAGCCAGCGGTTAGCTTGAAGAGGTCGCTAAACTTATTGGTGTAGTAGGAGAGTAGGCCGTACCAGTTGTGCGAGTTTACCGCATTACTGAAGATGAGCTGAGAGCCGTTGTCAGAAGCTCTATTGGCCTCCATAACACGATCGAAGTCTAGCAAGCCATCGGGAGTACCCATAAAGGCTGCGGGGTCTTTCGGACGACCGGTGTTGTAGTCGATTGTGAGCCAGTCGGTCTTAGCACCACGTATGCGACGGCCACCACCATTAGAGATAGAGGCGTAGACGGAGGTGTAGATGCTGCTCTCCTTATTGATATCCCAGTAGTGGTTCAGGGAGATCTGAGGCTTGTGGTAGAAGTTGCGAGCGTAGGCACCGCCCTCTATTTGTCCATTCATATAGCCGTAGCCACGGTTGAGGCGACGGCCCTCAGCTGCGTTGTGATAGTCCTCGATGAGGTACATCTGTCCACGCTGGTTGTGCCACTGGGGTGCTCCAAAGGCGGTGAAAGATAGACGATGGTGGTCGTTGATGCGCTTAGAGACGTTGACGAAGTAGCTCCAGCCGACGAAGTTAGTACCACGGACGTAGCCATCGCCTTGGCTACGAGAGCCTGCGAGAGAGATAGCCCAGCCGTTGTCCATAAGGCCTGTAGAGACATTAAAGGAGGTCTTGAGGAAGCCATCATTACCTACACCTGTGTAGATGCTACCGCCCTTCTTGGCATCGGTGCTCTTGGTCACCATATTGATGGTACCTCCGACGGAGGAGAGACCTAGCTTAGAGGCACCTAGACCACGCTGCACCTGGATGAAGCTGCTGACGTCGTTGAGACCGGCCCAGTTGGACCAGTAGACCTTGCCTGTCTCCATATCATTGATAGGCACACCGTTGATCAGGACACCTATATTATTAGAGTCGAAGCCACGCAGGTTGATGCGGGAGTCACCAAAGCCACCGCCACCCTTGGTCACGTAGACTGAAGGAGTCGCCTTGAGTAGCTCGGGGAACTCAATGTTTGGAGCTTGCGTCTGGATAGCTTTCATTGTGACGTTGGAGACGGGCACTGGCGTCAGTCGATCCTTGGGCACGACCGATGCGATGACGCGCACCTCGTCTAGTCCGATGGCATTGGTCGCCATGTAGACCTTCCCAAAGTCGTAGTGCCCCTGTGCAGAGGCTGGTACACGCAGTTGCGTTGTCTCATAACCAACGAAGCTCAGTGTGAGCTGACTGCCAGCCGAGACACTAAGCTTGAAGGATCCATCTAGCTCGGAGTAAGTACCAGAGGTTCCGCCATTGGTGTAGACGGTTACGCTAGGCATAGGCTCGTCCGAACCCTTCTCAAGGATTTTGCCCGTCACCTGCACCTGCGCAAGCGACGAGAAGCTACTCGCTAGTAAGAGTGCGAGCGCTGTAGTGATAAGCAATAAACGGTTCACGATAAATTAACTGTTAGTGATTAGTATCTTCTAGTGTAGCAACGGCTTAGAGCTGGTTAGCAGTATCGACATGAGCTCTAGCTACTGGCAAAAGTAACTAAAAGCCTTAACAAAACTCGCTCTTGGCTGTTTCATATCTGTTAAACTCAGACGAGATGACACAATAAAGCCCAGCACCTCTCAATATATACGAATGAGTAGTACTGGGTACAGAAGACGTAGGAAGCACCCCAACTGGGGACTCCCTACGTAAATATTCTATATCATCATCGTAGAGGCGCTACTTATCTCGTGAGCCTATGTAGAGAACACGAAGGCTCTCATAGGAGCAGGCTCGTAGTAGGGTAGTCCTCGATGGGTCTTAAGCGTCTAGCTCTTCCTGGCGGAGTGACTGCACGTAGCGAGCCTTCTCCATCATGCGACGATTGACGTCTGAGGGCTTCTGGAATGCTTGGCGCTTGCGTAGCGTGCGGACGATACCGGTATCGTTGTACTTACGCTTATAACGCTTGAGCGCACGCTCGATGTTCTCGCCCTCTTTGATTGGTACAATTATCATACTTGTCTAACTGTTCTTTGTGTGTTATATTTGTTTGATGAGAATATTTTTTTGGGACAATCTCTGCTTGTCCTTTACTTCGGAAGGCAAAGGTACGAACTTTATTTGAACTGGTCAACACTTCCGATGTCTAGAGTATGTCAGAACGTCCCAAGCACAGTAATTCTGCACGGAGGAAATCTTGAATCCCTCACTGAAAAAGAGATATTCTCCACGGAGACGAGAGATAAAACTTCGGAAGAATGAAATGAAACTTCGGAAGAAAGAAATCAAAGTTCCGAAGAATTATTTCTTTCCTCGCTGGAGAATCAGCAACAGCTCCGTGGATTTTTCTGATTTCCTCCATAGGTACACTGAGCAGGTGCGATAGGCGTGTATCTTAGTCTAGCCTTTTTTGTACCTTTACGGATGAAATGAAAATAGACTGTGCCGTATGATGAAGCATATCGTATCTATCGAGCAGTGCGCTGAGCAGGATATACTGCGTATCTTGGATCGGGCTGCACTCTTTGAGGCTAATCCTAATCGCCATCTAATGGATGGGATGGTGGGTGCCACCCTGTTTTTCGAACCTTCGACGCGTACCCGACTGAGCTTTGAGACGGCGGTCAATAGGTTGGGCGGACGAGTCATCGGCTTTTCCGATCCTAAGTCTAGTAGCTCGACAAAGGGAGAGTCGCTGAAAGACACCCTCCTGATCGTCTCTAACTACGCCGACGTGATTATTATGCGGCACTACCTAGAGGGCGCCGCTCTCTATGCTACGGAGGTATCGCCCGTGCCGATTGTCAACGCTGGCGATGGTGCCAATCAGCACCCTTCGCAGACGCTCCTCGACCTTTACACGATTCGCTCTACGCAGGGCACTCTCAAGGATCTACACATCGTGATGGTGGGTGACTTGCGCTTCGGACGTACGATCCACTCGCTCATAGAGGGGATGCGCTTCTTCTCGCCTCGCTTTACCTTCGTCGCACCGCCTGAGCTGAGGCTTCCCGAGGAGTACAGGCAGTATTGCGATGAGCATGATCTGCGCTATGAGGAGACCTCGCTCTTTACCTCTGAGGTGATTGCCGATGCTGACATACTCTATATGACTAGGGTGCAGCGGGAGCGCTTTACCGATATGGAGGAGTATGAGCGTGTCAAGGATGTCTACATACTTAATAAGGAGATGCTACAAGGGACTAAGGACAATCTCCGCATCCTCCACCCACTACCTCGGGTCAATGAGATTGATATCGATGTGGATAGCAGTCCCAAGGCGGAGTACTTTCGCCAAGCTCAGAACGGGCTCTACATACGCCAGTCGATACTCTGCGAGGTGCTCGGTATAGAAGTTGATAAGTAACACACTACACACTATGAATGCTAAGTCTCAGAAAGCTCTAATCAAGCAGCAAGAGGGGATGATGGTCACAGCCATCTGCAATGGCACCGTGATAGATCACATTCCCCCCAGAAAGCTCTTTAAGATAGCCCATCTCCTACAGCTCGAAGATATGGAGGAGCCTATCACGATAGGCAACAACTTAGATAGTCGCTACCTAGGCAAGAAGGGTATCATCAAGATCTCTGGACGGATGCTCTCCGATGAGGAGGCAAGCCGTATAGCGCTCCTTGCCCCTGATGTGCATGTCAATATAATTAAGGATTATGAAGTGGTGGAAAAGCGGACGCTACACCTCCCGGAGGAGATCATTGGCTTCGTTAAGTGCCCCAATGCTAAGTGCATTACGAACAATGAGCCAGTGTGTACTCACTTTCACCTAATTGATGCCGAGCACGAGGTGCTGCGCTGCCACTACTGTGGACGCAAGGTCTCGGAGGAGCGCATCGAGCTACAATAATCTAATCCAAATAACTTTGAATACTATGACAGATCAAACTACAGCCCCTAAGTCACGTCGTGGTCTCACCTTAACGATCATCGTCGTGGCTGTCGTACTGCTCCTTGTCTTTTGGGGCGTGGGTCAGTACAACTCGCTCGTGGTGCTAGACGAGCAGGTGAATACCTCGTGGAGCCAAGTGGAGAACCAATACCAGCGCCGTGCCGACCTAATCCCTAACCTTGTGGAGACGGTCAAGGGCTACGCCTCTCACGAGCGTGAGACCCTTGAGGGGGTGATCAATGCGCGTGCTAAGGCTTCGCAACCAATCGTACAGGCTGGTGATGGAATGACTCAAGAGCAACTGAATCAGTTCCAGCAAGCTCAGGGAGACCTAACCAGTGCACTCAATAGACTGATGGTTGTGGTGGAGCGTTATCCTGAACTCAAGGCAGACGAAAACTTCCGTCAGCTACAAGCTCAGCTAGAGGGTACGGAAAACCGTATCACGACGGCTCGTATGGACTTCAACAATGAGGCGCAGCAGTACAATACGAAGGTACGTCGCTTTCCGACGAACATCTTCGCGGGACTCTTTGGCTTTCGTCAGCGTCCTTACTTCCAGGCAGAGGCTGGCGCAGAGCAAGCTCCTCAAGTGAAGTTTTAGTTGTTAGAGATTTAGGGATTAGAAGTTAGAGGTTAGAAATTAGAGATGAGATCTTTCTAGCCCCTAGTTCTTCTAATCTCTAACCTCTAACTTCTAATCTCTAAGTCCTCTTATGAAGCGCACGTTACTCTTCCTCGGACTATTGCTATCCTTCTGGGCATTACCTGCTCAGAAGGCTTTGTCGTGGGAGGATATCCCCAATGTACAGCTACAGGACAGCACGCAGTTTGTCTCGGACGTAGCGCACATCATCGAGCCTGAAGCTCTACAACGTATCAACGAGACGCTCCAAAGTCTGCGCCAGACGCATGGCGTGGAGGGTGTCGTCATCACCCTCCCGACTATAGGCGATGGAGGCTCTATCGAGGAGCTCGCACTAGGGATACTGCGTGGCTGGGGCGTTGGCTCTAAGGTTGACAATAGTGGCTTCGTCATGCTCATCTCGCTAGATAGTCGTCAGATACGCATAGAGACGGGCTACGGACTAGAGGGCGTGCTACCTGATGCGCTCTGTAGTCAGATCATCGCTCATCGTATGGCACCACACTTCAAGCGTGGTGACTATAGTACAGGTATTCTCTCGGGCGTGCAGGCGATACAAGAGACCATCTCGGCCAACTACGAAGGGGCTACTCGCACCGATGGTACCGAGGAAGGTCAAGTGGCGGAGGGTGTGTTCAATGGATTGGTGGTCCTCTTGGTGCTGATCCTCTGTGTCGTCATGCTGGCCTCTTACCGAGACAAGCAGACCGCTCCAGAGCAAAGGGTCAAGCGACTCAATAGGCAGATTGTAAGCTTCGTATTTATCGCCTTAATCGCAATGATCGGTGGAAGCTTCCTCTTTATAGCGAGCGCCATCGTCGTACTCTTTGCTCTCTACGCTATCCTGCGCTATCGCCTCTCTCAGGAGGCGCTCCGCTGTGCAATATGCCATCAAAACAAGTTGCAACGACTCTCCAGCACGGATAAATTATCGCTCCTTACGCCCGCACAACAATTGGAAGAGCGACTTGGTAGCGTGCACTATTTGGTCAAGCAATGCGACAACTGTGGTGCTGTAGAGCGTTATGGCGAAGTAGTCGGAGGCTCACCCTACAAGCGTTGTCCGCACTGCGGAACCTACGCTATGCAGCGAGTCGGTACGCAGCGTCTGCGCTCTACCGATCGGCGTATCGCCTATATCAACCGTGAGGAGTATCACTGCCTTTACTGTGATCAAGATCACCACAAGGATGACACAGTCTACCGTGACGATGGCTCGGGCTTTGTCACGGGAGCTATCATAGGTTCTATCCTCGGAGGATCATTCGGACGAGGTGGCGGCGGTTTCAGCGGTGGCGGTTTCGGAGGCGGAGGCTTCGGCGGAGGTTCAGGCGGTGGCGGTGGAGCCACTGGTGGCTGGTAAACGTGTGCTATACCTTATATTTTAAGTATTATGTCAATATTACTCTACTTCTTACTACTCATCCTAGGCTTGGTTATGATTACTGCTGGGGCTAATTACCTAACCAGTGGCTCTGTGACGATTGCCGAGCGCCTTGGCGTGTCGCAACTGGTGATCGGTCTCACGATTGTTGGCTTTGGCACATCAGCCCCTGAACTAGTCGTGAGCATCACCTCGGCTTTTGCCAATAAGCCTGACATCGCCATCGCCAATGTGGTGGGAAGCAACATCGCTAATATACTTCTTATCCTAGGCGTTAGTGCTGTGATCTACCCGCTCCGTGTGACGCACGATGCGATGCGACGGGATATACCGATGGCCATGCTGGTCACGGCCATCTGTCTCGTCATGGCGAGTGATCATCTTCTTACGGGGGGCTTCTCGGGCAACATCATTGATCGTGGAGATGGCATCATCCTGCTCGGCTTCCTCATCTTCTACCTTTATCTAGCCTTCATGTCAGCTCCTAAGGAAAAGACGCTAGAAGCTGACCAACCACCCTTAGAGACCAAAAGCGCTAAGCCCGCAATGCTTCTATCGATTGTTAAGGTCATCGGTGGACTCGCTCTTCTAATCTTCGGTGGACGCTTATTCGTTGACAATGCCTCCAGTATAGCACGCTCGTGGGGTGTGAGCGAAGCAATCATCGGACTCACCATCGTAGCCATCGGGACCTCGCTACCAGAGTTGGCGACATCAGTCGTGGCAGCTGCCAAGCGTCAGCCAGACCTTGCCATCGGCAATGTCGTGGGGAGTTGTATCTTCAACATTCTCTTCATCCTCGGCGCCTCAGCTACGATTACGCCTCTAGTTCCAGCGGGTATACAGCTTATGGACTATATGATAATGGTGGTGGCTGTCTTCCTCCTCTTCATCTTTAGCAACGTCATGGGGCGAGCTATGATCAGTCGCAAGGAGGGCGTGGCGCTACTCATCGTCTACGTCGCCTACATGACCTACCTTATAATACAGGCTCTATAGCGCGCTACTACTCAAACAAAACGACACAACGAGGGGACTCAATCAGATGTGGTTGAGTCTC
>NZ_CAMYEZ010000063.1 GCF_947254915.1 uncultured Porphyromonas sp.
CTCTACAACCCGCCCGCCCGTCCTATCAATCCGATCTTGATCACAATCGGGAGCTATGCGGTCAACTTTGTCATACCACGTGCTGGCGAGGTGTGGCGCTGTACGGAGATGAAGCAACGAGAGGACTATGCGCTCTCGGCAACGGTCGGCACGCTCCTAGTGGATCGTCTGTCCGATGCGCTCATAGTCTTGGCTCTCCTAGTAGCTATGATGCTGTTTCAGACGGGAGCTGTGTCCCAGATCTTAGCTTCGCGGGGACTATCGCTCGGAGGTGGGGTAGGGCGCCTCTTCTCGTCAGACTATGCCACCGCATGGATCATCGCAGGCGGGGTGCTACTCGTTACTGTGCTGGTTCTTTATCGCTTTAGAAAGAGTAACTTCATACAGCGTGTCAGAGGCAAGCTACGTTCTGTCCTGCAGGCAGCGTCAACACTGAGAGGGTGGCGCGCTTGGAGCCAGTTCCTCATGCTGACGCTCCTCTTGTGGATCGTGTACTACTACTTCTTTTACGTCACATTTGGCGCTTTTGCTTTCACCGCTGAGTTAGGGCATCGGGTCGCTTTTGCCACCTTTGCGCTCTCCACCTTGATGATTGTTGTGCCTACGCCTGCGGGAGTAGGACCGTGGCACTACGCAGTGATTATATCGCTTACAGCCTTCGGGGTGAGCGAAGCCGAGGCGGGGCAGTTTGCACTGATCGTGCATGCCGTACAGACCTTGTGGACTATATCCGTGGGAGTCATCGCTATCCTGCTCCTGCCGATCATCAATCGAAGATACAAGCGCGAGAAAGAGTAAGTATACCGTAAAAGGGCAGTCACAGAAAGCATCTCAAACCACGGCCTAATGTGGAAAGACTACATCTAGCACCCTTAATATGAAGCAAATCTTCTTACTCCTAACCCTACTCCTCAGTAGCCTTCTGACGCTCTCCGCTCAGACTTACATCTACAGTGGCGACAAGCGCTACGACTACGATTCACGAGTCATCGCCACGTGGGACGGCACTCGCCTCTACAGCGGTGATAAGCGCTACGACTACGATTCACGAGTCATCGCCACGTGGGATGGCACTCGCCTCTACAGCGGTGACAAGCGCTACGACTACGACTCACGAGTCCTCGCCACGTGGGACGGCACCCGCCTCTACAGCGGTGATAAGCGCTACGACTACGACTCACGAGTCCTCGCCACGTGGGACGGAACCCGCCTCTACAGCGGTGATAAGCGCTACGACTACGACTCACGAGTCATCGCCACGTGGGACGGCACCCGCATCTATAGCGGTGACAAGCGTTACGACTACGACTCACGGGTCCGCTACACCATTGATGGCCCGCTCCCCGTTGCCGTCGCCATCTACCTAATCTTGTGATACCCCTCTTCGGGGTATTAGGCTATTAGTAAAAACGACAATAGAGTGACCAAAGCCACTCTATTGTCGTTTTAGCTTCTTTGTCGGGGTACCAGGATTCGAACCTGGGACCCCCTGCTCCCAAAGCAGGTGCGCTAACCGGACTGCGCTACACCCCGAAGCTTATGATTGGCGTGATACCGGAAAGCTTCCTTCTCGTGCCGATCGTGGTGCAAAGATACGACATTTAATTGAATAAACAAGCGCCTAGGCGAGTAAATATACACACGACGGCGCTTGTAGTGGCTACGCTACCGTCGGTCTAAGCGGTAGAGCTGGCTACGCTTGATATACTTCCTAGCAAACTCACGCTGTACCTGCTGATAGTTAACCAGCTTACGTGCGGGTATCTGCTTGCGTAGCTCAGTCATCGTCTGCTCGTCTATCTCTGCCAGCTGAGCCTTGATTTGTTGCTCACGCTGGAGGCACTTAGTCGCCTGAGTCTCTGAGAGGGTCTCACTCTTCGTCAGCTCATATTGCTCTCGTAGCTCACGCCATAGGGGTATTCGCTTCTTGTCTGCCTCTCGTAGGATTCGATCTAGGTAGGCCGTCTCGTCAGCTGTGAGGCCTAGCTCCTGAGCGAAGAACGCTTTGCGTAGCTTGACTAGCTCCTCTCTCTTACGACAGTCTGTCTCATTGCGATACTGCTGCGCTACAACGAGGTCGGGCAGGAGTAGCATAGGAAAGAAGATCCATAGAAAGTGGTAAAGCTTGCGTCGTGTCATATCGTGTCTAGGCGTTGTCATCGTTTATATCTCATCCTCAGAGAGCGCCCCCATAGTCTCTCCTATAGCGTAGTCATCCAGGAGGATATCTACACAAGTCTCGTAAAGGTAATCTGCATACTCAGCATCGGTGAGTGGGGTCACACTGAGATCATAGGCTGAGTTAGCTACCTCGTGGCTTGATTGAAGAGGCTCCTGGACATCTCCCCGCCATACGCCCCATAGAGCTACCACAGCGATCAACGCTGCTGCGACAGCAGTCCACGGGCGTAGTTTCACCCAGAGTCTAGAGCGCCGATGCGTGCTAGAGGTGCCGATGCTACGCCTCCCATCTTCTGATTCATCAAGAGGTATTTGCGATAGGATACGTGAGGATAGATCATCAAAGTATCCCTCAGGCACACGATAATGTGCTAGTCGCTCCGATAGTTGGGGAATCTGATGGGTTAAATCTTCTGAAGGTGTAGGCATGAGATGTCGTATGTGTGTAGTCTAGTGAGACCTCGCAGAGAGGTCTCCTCTTACACCTTATTGGATACAGATGGGCTTGGTAAGTTTAATTCATCTCGGAGACATACTGCTGAATTTTCTTGACAGCATGGTGGTACGAAGCTTTGAGGGCTCCCTCGGAAGTGCCTGTTATGGCCGCCATCTCTCGGTAAGGCATCTCGTCAAAGTAGCGCATCTCAAAGACCTGTCGCTGCTTCGGGGGAAGCGCGTTGAGGGCTTGCTGTAAGATCATCTCGCCCTTGTCTCCATCAAAGTACGGGTCAGCGACGGCACTCTCTAGGAGATAGCTAGTATCTTCACTGACAGCGTATTCGTTGTCCGTGATGCGCTTCTTCTTTTTGTTATAGTTGATTGCTTCAAAGAGAGCGATCCGATAGAGCCAAGTGTAAAGCTTCGCCTCTCCTCTGAACGAACCAAGGTTTTGCCACGCCTTCAGAAAGGTCTCCTGTAGCACATCGTCCGCATCGTTATGCTGTCTGACGATGCGGCGGATCAACCAGTAGAGCTTCTCCTGATACATCTGTACCGCTTTCGTAAAGGCAACGGCACGTGTCTCAGACTTCATAATCTGCTCTTGCAGTTCATCTTCGGTCATGCTACGAGGAACCTACATAAGGTCTATTGCGACAGAGGAGTGGAGCTACTTCGCTACCATCCCCTTGACTAGGTAGACATATACGGGGAAGTGGTCTGAGTAACCCCCTTGCCACTGCCCCCCGACGAAAGTGCGGAGTGTGTAGCCCTTGTACTGACCACTCTGCTGGATCATAAAGGGTTGCTTGAAGATAAAGCCCATATCGGTCGTCTCGGGGTCACGGTATAGTTGCCAAGTTGTGGGGTTGCTACCGATGAGCTCGCCATTGACTGCAATGATGTCAAAGAGATTCCACACGTCACGATAAGCGAGTGTCCCCATACCTTTATTATATAGTTGTAGCATAGGGGTGTAGTAGTCCGAAGCCTTTAGTCCATCAGGACTCTTCTGTATGCCTAGTCCGTCACGTACACTGGGGCTGATAGGGTCATCGTTGAAGTCTCCCATCATGATCACTTTGCTCCCAGGGAAGAGCGTATAGAGTGAGTCCGCCACGCTCCGCATCGTCTTAGCTGCAGCCATACGACGATTTAGAGAGACCGCTTCTCCACCGCTACGTGAGGGCCAGTGCCCCACGAGGACATGGACGATCTCGCCATCGATGAGCCCCGAGGCGTAGACCACATCTCTCGTCTTGATCCACGGTTCGTTAGGTATCTTGACAGCTCTAGCGCCTGATGCAAAGACCTTGTATACATCTGGTTGGTAGAGTATAGCACAGTCTATGCCTCGTAGGTCAGGCGAGTCGTAGTGTACGATGTTGTAGTGCTTGTCTCGTAGCGACTCCTGGGCGATCAGATCCTCAAGGACGCCTCTATTCTCTATTTCGGCCACCCCAATGATTGCAGGACCATTGCCACCGATGAGTGAGATCACGTGAGACATGTTGCGGAGCTTATGCTGGTAGCGCTCGGGCGTCCAGCGATTGGCTCCCTCGGGGAGAAACTCCTCGTCATTGTTCTCCTGATTGATCGTGTCAAAGAGGTTCTCCAGGTTATAGAATGCGACCGTCACCCGCTGAGGTGTAGCGCTGTGTTGTGCATATATGACTCCGAAGGAGAGCGAGAGCAGGGCGATCAGCCAAGCCCATCTACTATAGTGCATGCTATGTGTCATAAGTTAATCGTTCAAGTATTAGAGTACGCTTTCACAAAAGTACTGATAAATGTCGGATTACCCAAGACCTCACCTATAAAGCTTCAGTCAACGGCACGACAAAGAAAGCGCGGTCTCACTAGCGAGGTCACGTCAGGAGGTAGATCTGCTGGCCGAAAAGTGCAAAAAAAAGACCTCGCAATAGGTTTATGCGAGGTCTCAAAATCGTATCAGAGTGGTGCCACCAGGAATCGAACCGGGGACACAAGGATTTTCAGTCCTTTGCTCTACCAACTGAGCTATGGCACCGTCTTTTCTGCGTTTTGGTGATGCAAAGGTACGACAACTTTTTGAATTGACCAAACGATGGCGCAATCAAGCTTATTTTGTATCTTTGCGAGTAGTAACATAGCAAGAATAGCATGGTGGACTTGACATCACACTACGGAGGCATCGCCCTCCGCAATCCAATCATAGCTGGCAGCTCGGGACTTACAGCCTCACTCCAGCAGGTTAAAGCGTTAGCACAGGCTGGTGCAGGCGCAGTCATACTTAAGTCGCTCTTTGAGGAGCAGATAGAAGCGACGGCTCTACAAGCTGAGGCTGAGATGGCCACCTCTTATCCAGAGGGGCTGGACTATATGCTACACTACACGCGTCAGCATGAGATAGAGAAGTATCTAGACCTAATTCGTGAGGCTAAGCAAGCTATTGACATCCCTGTTATTGCTAGCATCAACTGCTACCGCAGTGGCGAGTGGGAGGCTTTTGCCCAGAGCATACAGGAGGCTGGCGCAGATGCGCTCGAGCTCAATGTGATGCGCATTGAGACAGACCCCGCACAGCGTGGCAGTGACCTAGAGCAGGAGCTCGTAGATCTAGCTATCTCGATCACCCGTACCGTCCAGATACCCATCGTCTTCAAGATTTCAGACCGCTTTACCAATATCCTTTACCTAGCACAGGAGCTGGTCAAGAGCGGTGTCAAGGGCTTGACCTGCTTTAACAAGAGCTGGCAGACCGATATCAATATAGAGACCCTAGAGATCGTCCAGGGACCTGTCATCTCGACGGGCCACGAACTGTACAACACGCTGAAGTATACGGGGCTCCTCACTGGCAAGCTCCCTCAGCTCGCTGTCTCAGCCTCGGGTGGCATCATGGACTATGCTGGCGTGGTCAAGAGTCTCCTCGTCGGGGCTAGCTCCGTACAGGTTGTCTCCGCACTTTATCAGCACGGAGCATCCTATCTGACGAAGATGCTTGAGGAGCTCACACAGTGGATGACTCAGCATGGATACAGATCTATTGATGAGTTTAGAGGTAATCTCAACGCCTCTAAGCAGTCTGACCAAGAGTTCTACATGCGCTCACAGTTTATGCGTTACTTCAGTAGTAAGGCATAAGGTCAAAGCTTAGACACATACATACTAACGACACATTTAACCAATTCAAATATCACAGAAACTATGAACAGACTATCTATCACAGCAGGCATCGTAGCCGTAGCTCTCTCCCTATCTAGTTGTGGAGAGCTAAATCAAACACTCCTCGGTGCTGGTGCTGGAACAGCTGTCGGTGCTGGCCTTGGTGCTGGTATCGGCAAGGTTGCAGGCAATACAGGAGCTGGAGCTGCTATCGGCGCCGTCGTAGGCGGTGCTGCTGGTGCTCTCATCGGCAACCGTATGGACAAGCAGAAGAAGGAGCTCGAGCAGCAACTACCCGAGGGTACACAGGTGGAGTCCGTCAATGACGGACAGGCTATCAAGGTGGTCTTCGACAGCGGTCTACTCTTCAACACCAGCTCGAGTACGCTAAGCTCTTCTTCACGCAATGATCTGCGTAAGTTCGCAGACAACCTAAATAAGAACCATGATACCGTCCTAGAGATCATCGGTCACACCGATAGCTCGGGCAATGATCGCATCAATGATCCGCTCTCACGTGATCGCGCTAAGAGCGTACGCGACTTCCTTGAGGGTCAGGGTGTCTCCTCTACACGTATGAAGTACGAGGGACGTGGTAGCCATGAGCCTGTCGACACGAACGCAACCGCTGAGGGTAAGCGCAAGAACCGTCGTGTAGAGGTCTTCATCCTACCTAGCCAGAAGATGATCGAAGAGGCTAAGGCAGGTACGCTGAAGTAGTCTCTCCTCCCCAAACGCATCACGCACTTGACCTCTTTCTCTCAGGGCGTGATGCGTTTCTTTTTTACTCCCTTACCACCCCATTCCTAGCAAGAGCTATATGCCTCACTTCCTACAATTGGTCTCTACGACCCTATTGCTCACCTTAGCTCTCTTCTCCTGCAGTGCTACAGGCAAGCGACATGCTCAGACCCCAGTACCACTGGAGGCTTCCTTCGAAGTCGTGGACACGACGCACACCCGCACCGTGACAGCGCAGCCCTATCCGATGGTAGAGATCCCCGAGAATGTGCTGGAGCCACTACAGAGGGCGCAGTATGCCCTGACGCACTTCTTCGACCGCTGGCCAGAGGCTGCTATGGAGCAGGTCGTTGACTCCGCAGCTATGGAGCAGGGACTTGTAGACTACCTATATGTATATAGCAATATGCCCGCAGGAAGTGTCACCCAGGAGGACCTACTCCGTCCGCTGAAGCTGATGCGTGGCAAAGCACTGAGCGAGGCGCTAAGGCTCTACACCAAGTACCTTTATGAGAGCGGATCACCTCTGAAGAATCACAACCTCTATATCCAAGCCCTGCAGTGGGCCACCACGGCACCACAGGTAGAGTATGTGGATCAAGTGGTCTACAAGGATATGCTCTCGGTCGTGTCGCAAAACCGAGTCGGCACGCCCGCCTCGGACTTTGCCATCACCCTGGCACAGCCAGCTGCTGAGGGGTACACCTTTGCCGATACAACGCTCTACGCACTACGTAGCAAGCCCAAGGTGGTCATCTTCTACACCCCAGGCTGTGACCGCTGTACGCATCTACTAGAGGAGGTGGCTCACGACCAGATGTTACAGCGTGCTTATCAAGCTGGCAAGGTAGATATACTCTACGTCTCGCTCGTCTACGAGCGTAGCGAGTGGGAGCAAGGGCTCTCAGCGCTACCACCCTTTGGTACGCCCGCCTTCAATGCTGATCTGCGTCTTCTCGAGGAGTCGCTCTATGACCTAGCTGTCACGCCAGTCATATATGTCATCTCGTCAGATGGGGTCGTACTACAGCGGGAGGCTTCGCTTGCTGAGGTCAGGCACTACGTTTCTACACTTTAATCTATGACTCTATGAAGGGTATCATACTAGCAGGCGGTACGGGTAGCAGACTCTACCCACTGACTAAGTCTGTCAGCAAGCAGCTACTCCCTGTCTACGACAAGCCGATGATCTACTATCCGCTCTCTACGCTCATGCTAGCGGGCATTCGTGAGATACTGATCATCAGCACGCCACAAGACCTGTCGAGCTTCGAGCGCCTCCTAGGCGATGGCTCCGCTTACGGTATCGAGCTAACGTATGCCGAGCAGCCTCGTCCCGAGGGCTTGGCGCAAGCCTTCATCATAGGACGAGAGTTCATCGGCTCAGACGACGTCTGTATGGTACTCGGAGACAACCTCTTTCACGGAGCTAGCTTTGCAGCACAACTAGCTGCAGCTCGTGACAACGTCACCCAGCATCGCCTCGCCACCATCTTCGGCTATCCCGTCTCTGATCCGACGCGCTATGGGGTCGTTTGCCTAGATGATACTGGCAAGCCTACAGACATAGAGGAGAAGCCTCAGCACCCCAAGAGCAATCTAGCCGTCGTGGGGCTCTACTTCTATCCTAATGATGTGGTCCAAGTGGCGCAAAGCATCACTCCCTCGGAGCGTGGGGAGCTAGAGATTACAGCGGTCAATGACTACTACCTGCAGCAACAGCAACTCTCCGTCATATCCCTCGGACGTGGCTTCGCATGGCTTGATACGGGTACTCATGAGGCGCTCATGGAGGCGACCAACTATGTCAGTGTCATACAGAAGCGTCAGGGACTGGTGATAGCCTGTCTAGAGGAGATCGCCTTTCATCAGGGTTGGATCACGCTCGCACAGCTACAAGTCGCTGCCGATCAACAACGAGGTAGCACCTACGGCCAGTATCTCGCCAGCATTAAGGCGTAGCCGAATAGACTGTCATAAGAATGCAAACTGTCAGCACGCACGAATTCGTAGCGTGCTGATTTTTTATATATAGGAGTTTCAAAAGAGTTCCACGGCGGGAACGATATGGATCCTGTGCTCTAAACTGTTGAAAATTCGCGAAGATTTGGATTTCTTCCGAGGAAATCGGAATCCGCCACGGAGCAAACAAAAATTCTCCACGGAGGGTCGAAATAAAACTTCGGAAGAACGAAATGAAAGTTCGGAAGAATGAAATGAAACTTCCGAAGAGTTTTTCATTTCCTCGCTGGAGAAACAAAAAAAAACTCCGAAGAAATTTTTGATTTCCTCGGAGGGGGAAGATTAGAGGTTAGAGATTAGAGGGAGAAGAGATCGGAGCCATCGGAGCCATCAGAGCCATCAGAGTGATCGGAGCTATCGGAGTCCCCTCTAATCTCTAACCTCTAGCGTCTAACCTCTTTTTTGTACCTTTGACCGCTAAATAGACTACACACCTGACAACTATGATGGACTCTATCAAGCAAATATATAAGATCGGTCACGGACCGAGCAGTAGCCATACGATAGCTCCTATGAGAGCCTCGAAGATGTTTCTGACGCAGATTAAGGAGTTGCCCGTGGATCGTATTGAGGTGACCCTCTATGGGAGTCTTGCTGCTACGGGCAAGGGGCATATGACCGACCAAGCGATACTCTCTGTGCTCAACCCTGTTCACCCGACGACAATACTCTGGGAGCCTCGTGTGGAGCTCACCTTTCACCCCAATGGGATGAGGTTTGTCGCTTTTGACAAGGAGGGCAAGGAGCTTAAGGAATTTAAGGTTTACAGCATCGGTGGCGGTACGCTCGCCAATGAGAGCTTCAACGAGCAGGTCACCACGCCTGTCTACGAACTCTCCACGATGGCTGATATTATAGAGTACCTGGATCAGCGGGGGCTCTCGTATTGGGAGTACGTAGAGCGCTGCGAGGGCCCCGACATATGGGACTACCTCGCTGAGGTCTGGGAGGTGATGAAGCTGAGTGTCCATGAGGGCTTGGCTGCTGAGGGTGTCCTGCCAGGTGGTCTGCGCTTGCGCCGTAAAGCGGCCGACACGTTGGTCAAGTCTCTGAGTTACAAGGATAGTGTCAAGACGCGTGGTATGGTCTACTCCTACGCCTTGGCAGTGAGTGAGCAAAATGCTGCCGGCGGACGTGTCGTCACGGCACCTACTTGTGGTTCGTGTGGTGTGATGCCAGCAGTACTCCTTTACCTACAGGAGACGCGCAGCTTTCGTGATGAACGTATCCTGCGTGCCTTGGCGACAGCTGGACTTTTTGCCAATGTGGTGCGTACCAATGCCTCAATCAGTGGTGCGGAGGTAGGCTGTCAGGGCGAGGTGGGTGTTGCCTGCGCTATGGCTGCTGCGGCGGCTAGTCAGCTCTTCGGCGGGACGCTCCATCAGATCGAGTATGCGGCCGAGATGGGCTTGGAGCATCACCTGGGACTGACTTGTGATCCAGTCTGCGGACTGGTGCAGATCCCCTGTATCGAGCGCAATGCCTTTGCGGCTAGTCGTGCGCTGGATGCGAATACTTATGCTAACTTTACCGATGGTCGTCACCGTGTGAGCTTTGATCAGGTGGTCGCAGCGATGCACCAGACGGGCAAGGACCTGCCGAGCCTCTACAAGGAGACGGCTGAAGGTGGACTTGCGCTCCTCCACGAGAAGTACGGTGGTAAGATCCTCATCGAGGACTAAGCCAGATCTCTTGATGAATCAACAGCAACATACGAACCAGCGCACCCGTATCATCTATCGGGTCACACTGGTGGGTGCTTTGGTCAACGTAGCACTCACGCTCCTCAAGCTCATAGTGGGCTTCGTCGGGCATAGTGTTGCCTTGATTGCAGATGCTGTACACTCGCTCTCGGACTTCTGTACCGACATCGTTGTGACGCTCTTTGTGGGCATCGCAGGCAAGCCGAGAGATACTAAGTATCGCTACGGATATGGCAAGTATGAGTCGATAGCTACGCTCATCATAGCGACCGTGCTGATGGGAATCGGCATCTCCATGTTGCTCAAGAGTGGAGAGGCGATCTATCTCTTCTTTGCCTCTGGGGTGATTCCTAAGAAACCCTCGCTCTGGGCCGCTATCATAGCTTTTATCTCTGTTCTGTCGAAGGAGTGGCTCTTTCGCTACACCAAGAGTGTCGCAGAGCGGGTGCATAGTAATACTGTACTGGCCAATGCGTGGCACCATCGCACGGACGCTTACTCCTCCATCGCTGTCCTCGTGGGTGTCTTGGGGGCAGCCTTGCTGGGCAATAAGTGGGCTATCCTCGACCAAGTGGCTTGTGCGGGTGTCAGTCTCTTCATTGTCTGGGCGGGGGCACAGCTCATCTCTACTCCTTGGCGGGAGCTCACCGAGCATAGTCTCTCCGAGGAGGAGCAGCAGACGATCTTGGATATCATCGAGACCGAGTACCCAGGGCACCATCCGCACAATCTCAATACCCGTAGCTTAGGCTCTTCCATCGCTATTGAGGTAGATATTTACCTGCCTGACGAGACGCCGGTCATCCTCGCTCACGAGCGGGCGACCCGCATTGAGGACAAACTCAAGAAGCATTACGGTGAGCGCACTCATGTGATTGTCCACGTAGAGCCGATGGCTGTTATGAATACAGGACACGAATAGCAAAAGCCTAGAATTAACTCAAACTATGAAAGCAACCATCCGGATAGTCAATGCACACTTCTACTCCTATATAGGAGCACTCCCCGAGGAGCAGGTGCTGGGCAATAGATATATTGTCAATCTCACGGCTACTTACGATGCGACCAAGGCGGTCCAAAGCGATGATGTGACCGATGCCGTGAGCTACGCGGACCTCTACGATGTGATAGCGGACAAGATAGGCCACTCGAGAGACAACCTCCTTGAGTATGTCGCTGGGCAGATACTTACAGAGATCCTAGCCAACTACAAGTTGGTCGACAGTTGCGAGATAACCATCCAGAAAGCGATCCCACCCATCGCTGGCATCATCGAAGCTGCCAGCGTCACGCTCGCAGCTAGCCGTGAGGACAATAAATAGTCTGTAGCAGGGACGCATACTCGGGGCCTCTCTATCCTCGCTAAAAGACTCTATAATGCGCCCCAATTTGACACAAATCATGCTCTCTCAATAGGCACTCCCAGGCAGTTCTACAGCGGATTATTCGTCTCAAGGGGTACTTGATTTATGAAGTCTAGGGTTCGCCTCCCTCTTGCATAGAAAATATTTTTACTGTACCTTTGCGCTGAAAGGAACAACCATCCTCACCTCTTTAAGTCGGGTTACTCTCGACTAGATGTGAGGATTAGAACTTTGATACTGAATAGAATATAATGGACTAACGCCCACTTCTCCACTTTCAGTTCGAAAGGCTGGTTACGTATGAAATAGCTTGGCAAATCCCTCTCCTAAGCTGGAACTATCGTACGTGTATGACAGAACTGTAAGTTTGGTGGTCTCAAATATTTTTCGTATATGAG
>NZ_CAMYEZ010000064.1 GCF_947254915.1 uncultured Porphyromonas sp.
TCTCTCTATACCTAGAAAAGACCTTTAACTCACCCACCATTTTGACCTATAAGTCAAAAATTAGAGGTTAGAGGTTAGATATTAGAAGTTAGATATTAGAGGTTAGGAGTACG
Organism: uncultured Porphyromonas sp.; assembly: GCF_947254915.1. Lineage (GTDB taxonomy): Bacteria > Bacteroidota > Bacteroidia > Bacteroidales > Porphyromonadaceae > Porphyromonas. Next base: position 114 of record NZ_CAMYEZ010000064.1, read on the forward strand.
ATCATTCCGATGGCTCAGATCACTCTGATAGCTCCGATGTCTCTCGCTCACCGACAGCCAGCAGTTGACAGCCGATCAGTGCTACTCGGCCCACACCCCCGAGGGAATCGAAAACCTCTCGGTAGAGATTTCTGATCCTCCACGGAGGAACAAACAAATTCTTCCGAACTTTGATTTCATTCTTCCGAAGTTTCATTTCATTCTTCCTAAGTTTCATTTCGTCCCTCGGTGGAGAATTTTCGTTTGCTTCGTAGAGATTTCCGATTTTCTCCCGAGGAAGGAAATTGGAAGTTAGGAGAGAGACGACCACACGTCTAGACAAAGGGCTACTCGTCTCTAATCACTAATTTCCTTACCTTTGTGATAGCGAGTCTGCTACAACGCTTGATGGGCTCCGTATGACTGAAATCTATGTGGACGATACTGCTGACTATCCTATATGCGCTCCTAGTTGTGGGCGTGGTGGTCGTCATCTTGACGGGAGGCGATGACATCTATCGGATGTTCTCGTGGCTGATGGTCGTACTCTTTCTGCCCATCGTGGGGGTCGTCTTGTATCTGCTCTTCGGTCGCTCGGCTGCCTCTATGAGACTAGTCTCTAAGGACTTTCTCAAAGAGATTAATAAGATGCCTCTAGAGCACACCGACCTGCGCTTTCACCAAGCACTCCTAGAGGATCCCTACTACGGAACTCTCGGCAAGTTGCTCTATAATAGTGACGACCGCACAGTGCTTGCAGCCTCCTCAATGTCGGTCATCACGGTGGGCACGGATAAGTACCGACAGCTCTTTGAGGACATACGCTCTGCAAGAAGCGAGATACACCTGATGTACTATATTATCGCCTCCGACGAACTCGGGGTCAAGCTACGTGACCTCCTAGTGAGCAAAGCTCGCGAGGGGGTTCGTGTACGGGTCGTCTATGATGGGCTGGGCTCCTTCTGGAGCGATGTGAAGGGCTTCTGGAGACCTCTCCGCAGGGCTGGAGGTGAGGTCTATGCGTTCCTGCCAGTGCGGTTTCCCTTCATTGATCTGCGCATCAATTACCGCAACCATCGCAAGGTGGTGGTGATAGATCAGCGGATCGGCTATCTCGGGGGGATGAATGTGGCGCAGTACTATGCGCAGGGCAATGAACTGGGACAGTGGCGCGACACGCACTTTCGCATAGAGGGTAGTGCTGTGGCGGGCCTGCAACGGGTCTTCCTAGTGGACTGGGCTGTGGCGGTACGCAAGCGCTTTGACCTAACACCTTACTTTGCAGAGATTGATCGGGGATCCTCGTACGAGAGACCGATAGCAATGCAGTTCCTCACGAATGGACCACAGGCGCACTGGCAGACCATTGAGCAAGCATTCATCAAGGCGTGCTCGATGGCTCACGAAGAGATATTGATACAGACTCCTTATTTCCTCCCGCCTGAGGGTCTATTGATGAGCCTCTGTAGCGCAGCCATACGAGGAGTACAGGTCTCCATTATGATACCTGAGCGAGGAGACTCCTATCTGACGCAACGAGCCTCGGACTCTTACCTAACTCAATTATTACAGGCAGGTGTTGATGTGAGACGCTACCGAGGAGGCTTCCTACACTCTAAGCTAATGGTAGTGGATAGGCGCATCGTCGGTGTAGGCAGTGCTAATATGGACTTCCGTAGCTTGGAGATCAATCTAGAGGTGATGTCCTTCGTCTATGATAGACGAATCGCAGAGGAACTCTGTAAGACCTTTGAGCTAGACCTACAGTCGTGTAGCCAGCTTACTCTAGCAGAGTGGGACAAGCGTCCTCTGTGGATACGAAGCTGGGAGGCTGTCGCTAGACTATTCTCGCCACTACTCTGAGTACAGACACAAAAAAAAAGCCGCACTGTGGATTAGAAAAACTCCGAAGAACATACAAGTTTTGAGAATCCACCACCATCTGAAGTCCACTGGAGCAACGAGTGCTCACATACTCACTAGGAGTATATTGAGGCCGGTCATCAAGTAAGCAGAATGATCTCGGAATAGTCTATTAGATTTGAAGAGTTTCCGTATCAAACAGTGCGGCCATAGGTCTGTGCCGTCTACATTATATATAAGCTGAGAGCGCTCCGCAAGTCTCCTATCTGAATCTTGCTACGACAAATATAGGATAATATTTTGAGCTGTACAAATCACTAAGAGCAACATCGCCCCAGTCGCCCATACCCCTCTAGTGATACTAGCCATAGACCTCTACCCTCCTTTCAGGAGGAAAATCAAAAGCGTCAAGATGTCGTCAGGTACTTTGAACTAGAACCCCCGCACCTCGGAGACGAGGGCGGTGACCTGTGCTTTGAGTTCGTTGAGAAACTGCCCTGGGTCGTACTCTCGGCTCTCTATCTGACGCAGTTTGAGCTCCCAGCGACCTGTCAGCTCGACGCTCTTGAGGAGCGGGTCTTGTATTGACTCAATCAACTGTATGCCCGCTGGCGTAGCGCGTAGCGACTTGCCCTCACGAATTATGTAGCCACGCTTGAAAAGCGTCTCAATGATAGCGGCGCGTGTGGAGGGGCGACCGATGCCGTTCATCTTGAGAGCATCCCGTAGCTCCTCATCTTCAACCCCCTTACCCGCGGTCTCCATAGCCCGTAGGAGGGTTGCCTCAGTGTAGTAGCGTGGAGGTGTAGAGGTGCTCTCACGGATCGTTGGTTCGTGGGGACCTGATTCGCCTTCCTTGAAGGGGGGCAGTGTCTGCTCCTTATCTTTCGCACCCTCCGAGGTGTCGTCGCCCTCTTTGCCACTGTCTGGCTTAAGCACCTCGCGCCATCCCTCGACGAGGATCGTTTTGCCAGAGGCACGTAGCGGGTACTCCTCGACGGTGGCGCGCACGGTGGTCGTCGAGACCTTAGCATCGGGGTAGAAAGCAGCGATGTAGCGCAGCGCCACGAGGAGGTAGATCTGCTCCTCGTCGGGCGTGAGCCCACTGCTCAGCTGTCCCGTCGGGATGATGGCGTGGTGGTCGGTGATCTTCTTATTGTCAAAGACCTTCTTGCTCTTCTTCAGTGGCTTGCCACTACTCAAGAGCGGAGCGATGAAGCCACCGAGCTTAGCGTGGCGAGTGATGCCTTGGAGCGTCTCTCCCACCTTGGGGTATTGGTCTTCGGGGAGGAAGGTGGTGTCGACACGTGGGTAGGTGGTCACCTTCTTTTCGTAAAGGGACTGTATGAGTCGGAGCGTTTGCTCGGCCGTGAAGCCAAACTTCTTATTTGCCTCTACCTGTAGGGAGGTGAGGTCGAAGAGGCGTGGCGGGTACTCGGTTGACTTCTTCTGCTCGACCGCCTGTACGACGAGGGGCTCCTTAGCGATCCGCTCGATGAGCTCCTCGACCTGTTGGCGCTCGGCAAAGGTTCCCTCGACTTCCTGCGTCGTGTCTGCCCTAAAGAGCGTCCCGCGGTAGGTGGTCTGCATCTCGTAAGTGGTGACTGGTACGAAGCTCTCGATCTCTGCCTGCCTATCCACGACAAGCGCCAGCGTCGGTGTCTGCACACGCCCCACGGAGCGAACGCCTCGCTGCCGACTACTGTAGCGGTCGGTGAGGGTGTAGAGACGAGTCCCATTGATTCCCAGGAGCCAGTCGCCGATAGCTCGTGCTAAGCCTGCATGGTAGAGCGTGTCTAGATCTTTGCTGGGGCGCAAATTGGCAAAGCCCTCGCGGATCGACTGGTCCGTCAGCGAGGAGATCCAGAGACGCTCCACGGGACAAGTGCAACCCGCCAGTTGAAGCACCCAGCGCTGTATCAGCTCGCCCTCTTGGCCCGCATCGCCGCAGTTGATCACCCGCTCTGCTTGTGAGACCAGCCCCTGGATCACGGCAAACTGCCGCTCGATGTGCTCCTCGTGGATCAGCTTGATGCCGAAGCGCTCTGGGATCATCGGTAGCGAAGCGAGTCGCCACCCCTGCCAACTGCTTTGGTAGTCCTCAGGCTCCTTGAGCGTGCAGAGGTGACCGTAGGTCCAAGTGACGGCATAGCCATTGCCCTCGATATAGCCCGAGCGAGCCTCGGTAGCTCCGAGTATCTTGGCAATGTCACGCGCTACGGACGGTTTCTCAGCAATGCAGACGATCATAGGTCAGTCAAACTTACTCATTGGTTGCGCCAGCTCCCGTCTGCATCAGGTAAGCCTTGATAAAAGCATCGATGTCGCCATCCATTACGCCGTTAACATCGGAAGTCTGATAGCCCGTACGGTGGTCCTTGACACGGCGATCGTCGAAGACGTAGCTACGTATCTGAGAGCCCCACTCGATCTTCTTCTTATTCGCCTCAACTTCATTCTGAGCTGCACGACGACGCTCCAGCTCCTTGTCGTAGAGCTGCGAGCGTAGGAGGCGCAGAGCGTTCTCTCGATTCTCCAGCTGAGAGCGGGTCTCGGTGTTTTCGATGACTATCTCCTCAGGCACTCCCGTGTCGGGGTCGGTGTATTGGTAGTGCAGGCGTACGCCCGTCTCCACTTTGTTGACATTTTGCCCACCAGCTCCACTGGAGCGGAACGTATCCCACGAGAGCAAGGCAGGGTTCACCTCCACCTCTATCGAGTCGTCCACGAGGGGTACGACAAAGACCGAGGCAAAGGAGGTCATTCGCTTGCCCTGTGCATTGTATGGGGAGACACGTACGAGGCGGTGCACACCGTTTTCGCTCTTGAGGAAGCCGTAAGCCAGCTCGCCCTCGATCTGCATGGTGACCGTCTTGACGCCCGCATCGTCGCCGTCCTGCCAGTTGGTGATAGTCACCTTGTAGCCCGACCGCTCTGCCCAGCGCTGGTACATACGCACCAGCATGGAGGCCCAGTCCTGGCTCTCGGTGCCACCAGCGCCCGCATTGACCTTGAGGACAGCCCCTAGGCGGTCCTCCTCAGCGCTCAGCATGTTGCGTAGCTCGAGGTCTTCGACCAGCTTGATGGCACGAGCGTAAGCATCGTCCACATCTTGCTCCTCAACCGCCTCCTCTTTGTAAAAGTCGTACGCCAAAGCTACCTCCTGCGTAGCCGCATCGACCGCTTCAAAAGCTTCGATCCATGAGCGTATCTCGCCCACACGTCGCATCTGCTGCTGGGCGCGTGGCACATCATCCCAAAAGTCTGGAGCTTGTGTCCGGAGCTCCTCTTCTTCTAGTTGGACACGTCGCTGGTCGATGTCAAAGATACCTCCCCAGCGCCTTCGTGCGCTCCAACAGCTCTGCTAGTTGGTCCTGTGTTATCATAATAATATGTGTCTATCTGAGAGCGTATACCACGAAGGGGGTGGCGTGCGCTCCTTTATTTATTGTGTCAATTGGGAGGTCAAAGGTACAGCTTTTCGATCAGCTCGGCGTACTGCTCGAGGATTGCTTTGCGCTTCAACTTCAGCGTCGGTGTCAGCGTACCCGCCTCAATGGTGAAAGGCTCGGCCAGTAGGGCAATGCGCTTGACCTTTTCAAAGCCCGCCAAGTGCGCCTGCAACGGCTCTATGTGACTTAGCAACATGTCGCACACCTCGCTACGCTGCGCTAGCTCGGTCGTGGGGAGGTCCGCCAGCGCCTCCTGACCACGCTCACGGAGCCGACGACGGAGCTGCTCGTAGTTCGGATAGATCAGCGCAGCGACAAACTTCCTCTGGTCAGCCACCACGGCGCACTGCTCGATGAGCGGACTGCTACTTAGCAGCGCCTCAATCTGCTGCGGGGCTATGTACTTACCATTGCTCGTCTTGTAGAGCTCTTTGATCCGCTCAGTGTAATAGAGCGTACGCCCCTCCAGTCGTCCCGCATCGCCCGTGCGAAACCATCCATCCTCGGTGAAGGCTGTTGCATTCGCCTCGTCATTATGATAGTAGCCTGGCGTGATCGTGTCGCCACGTAGCTGTATCTCCTGAGTCTCAGGGTCAATGCGCACCTCTACGCCTGGTACTACCTCACCCACGGAGCCTATCACATAGTGCCCAGGTAGGTAGCAAGAGACCGTCGCAGCTGACTCGGATAGTCCATAGCCGACCACTATGTTAAAGCCAGCCGACTGCAAGAACTCGTTGATCTCATTCGAAAGCGGGGCCCCCGCCGTCGGGAAGAAGCGCCCCCGCTCCAAGCCTAGGACACGCTTCAATATATAGAAGACCGTGTAGCGGTAGAAGGCATTTGATATGCGTAGTCCCCAGGGCGCTTTGCGGCCATGGATACGGTAGTCTATATGGTACTTGTGCCCTACGCGTAGCGCCTTCCTGTAGATGCGCTGCATCACAGGCTTCGACCGCTCGATATGCTCCTGGACACCTTGGTAAACCTTCTCCCAGTAGCGTGGCACATTGCACATAGCCGTGGGGCGGATCTGAGGCATCAGTTCCATAATACGCTTCGGATAGGTTACTACCACCACCTTGATAGCGGTAGCAAGACAGTAGTAGACCCAGAGTTTCTCAAAGACATGGCTCAGCGGGAGGAAGTTGACCGAGACATCGTGATCTCCCAGCGTCGGGAAGAGATTCTGGTGACGCTCCACCTGTGTGAGGATCATGTGATGGGTGATCTGCACCCCCTTTGGCGTGCCCGTAGTGCCTGAGGTGTAAATGATGACCGCCGTCTCATCTGGAGTCCCAGCCCCTAGCTGTGCCCGCACCTCCGTCTCGTAGGGCATCGCATCACCCATAGAGAGGAAGGTGTCAAAGTACTCACTTCGCTCATCAGACGGGTCACGTACCACCCGCTCGTCTAGGATAACCATCTGACGTAGCGTAGGGTGAGTCGCTAGGAGTGGATAGACATTATTATACTGAAACTGCTCTCCCACGAGTATTAGCTTGACCTCTGCATGCTCCGTGATGAAGGCTACCTGCTCGGGCGAGCAAGTGGCGTAGAGCGGTACGCAGACAGCCCGTATCGCCATCAGTCCGAGCTCGGTAATGATGCCCTCCATCATGTTTTGCGTGTAGAGCGCCACGCGGTCGCCTGGCTTGACACCAGCGCGTACCAATGCCTGCGCTGCCAGCATCGCATGCTCCGTCAGCTGTTCGCCAGTCCACTCATGCCACCGCTCCTCGGGCGTACGATCCATATAACGGAGTAGAGCCTTATGCTGATAAGTAGTAGCAAAGAGCTTGAGCAATTCACTCAGATGATTCATAGTCTAGTTAGAGGTTATAGGGAGCGGTTACTTGTTAGGGGGTGTAGCATCCTTGATGGGGACCTTCTTGAGTAGCTCATCTAGGTCAGTCTCTCGCTCCGTAAGGAAGAGCGGGTGATTACTCTCGTAGAGCTGTTCGTGGAGCGTGTGGAGGAAAATCTTCTGATCCCACGACAAGTCACGTAAGAGTATATCGCTACTCTGCTGCATACGAGGTAAGAGATCTCTGACCACCCGTCGCCCCTCAGGTGTGATTGATAGGAGTAGGCTACGGCGATCCTCCATATTGCGCATCTGTGAGATTAGTCCGCTCTTGAGTAGACGACGGATGATCTCACTGCCAGAGGTCTTCTCAATGACATTATAATTGTTGAGTTCCGTCTTGGTCATCTCCCCTTTTGCCATCAGCGTGATAAGGTAGGTATACTCATCAATGGTCTGTAGAGGCGTATCTTTAATCGCCTTACGCACGATGTAGCGCATATAGCGATAGACGAAACTTATATCACGCGCTATCATCGCATTGAGATAGGCATGACCCTTCATAGCCACCCCAGACTCTTCGGTTGAGGCCTGCTGCTCCAAAGACTGATCAGCAAAACGCAAGAAGTTGCTCATTGACAACTCTGCATTGCCACGAAACTCCTCGTACCTCTCAACTAAATCAAGTAACTCGTGTAGTAATTGGTAGCTCATATTATGCTATGCATTCAAAAGATTATTTATCTATAGCCACACCTCTCCTGTGGGACGAAAATCCACAAGACGATATAAAGCAGGAAGCCTGAGAAAGCCGATGAGAATGTCGCCACTAAGTAGACGAGCCGTACGACAGTCGGATCCCATCCGAAGTAATCTGCGACTCCTCCGCATACGCCAGCGATACACTTGTTGTGAGAGCGGTAAAATCTCTTATTATCAGCCATAATTGTAACGATACTCAGTAAGTTCATAGTTTAGATGCAGTCACACCTCTACAGACCACGCCCGTTTACCCACAAATGTACAAAAAGTCTCAGACTCCTCCGAGGAGACTGGCGCAAAAAAACAAGGCTGACGCATTGCACCCTTGTACTCTAGCCCCTATACCTAACGATAAACGAGGGATATATGCCTTGAAGCTCGCTATAGACGCACCTTATAGCGACTCCTACATCTCCGTTGGAGTCAGTTGCTCCCGAGGAATATCTCAATAGCTCGCTGGAAAACGAAAATTCTCCACCGAGTCCCGAAATAAAACTTCGGAAGAATGAAATGAAACTTCGGAAGAATGAAATAAAAGTTCGGAGGAATTGGTTCGTTCCTCCGTGGATAATCTAGCATATCCACGGAGGTATTGTTTGATTTCCTCCAGTTGAGATGTAGATGATCCCATTCGGCATTATGCGTCAGCTCTGTTTTTTGTAGCCCCCCCCTTGAGGTCTCTTGGATTGACACAAGAGGAGCTTCACTTTTCGTCATCCGAGCGACCAAAAAGAACTAAAACCCTGTATTATAATCACTCGAGGTTAATCGTCTCTTCCGTCACAAAATTAGGAGCTGGTATAAGTTTGCGTTCACACAGTAAGACTTTACGATGACTCTTCTCGCAACTAGTTCGTAATCACCTAAACAGCCATTAACCTTGACTGTCTATTACTCCATACAAACTCTATAAGAAACAGCGCAACACGCTAAAAGTAAGGATATTGCATTGTCTTGCTTAGCTGTCAACAACTATCTGATCTAACTCTTTGACAACAATGAAGATAGCCAGAGGAAGGGGTACTTTTGTCGTTTTGTCCTATTGCACGGCATCGCCAAAGTTAGGATCTTTGCAAATGAAAAGTAACCCCTCACAGAGGTACTTCCTCTTGGGGGCTTTACACATATTCTGTTGCAAAGGTAACAGCCTCATTTTACATTGACTACTATCATATATCTGACTACTTATCAATATGACTGACAGAGAAGCAGCCCTGCGGGCGTGGTCTGAGTGTACAGTCCTCCTCCAGGCGATGATCCAACCAGAGGCATACAACGCCTGGTTTCCACACATCAAGCCAGTCTCACTCATCGGAGTGGAGATGACGCTCGGTGTGCCTAGTCAGTTCTTTTGCGAGTACATCGAGACACACTTCATCAACGAGCTCAAGCAGGTGCTCCAGCGTATAGTCGGTCCTAACGTAGTCCTCAAGTACAAAGCGCTTGTAGACAGCGCAGCCTCTCATCGCAAGAATTCGTCCGTGACGCTCCCCACGCAGAGCTATGCCAGCAATGCCTACGGAGCAGCTAGCGCCTATGCAGTCAGTGCAAGTGGGGCAGCGCCGGCTCTAAGGACAGAGCCTCGTGAACTGCCAGACTTTGACTCTCAGCTCAAACCTCAGCTCAGCTTTGCCACTTACTATCAGGGAGAGTCCAATCGCACCGCCAGCTCCATCGCACGCTCTATCGCCGAGAAGCCTGGACAAGGTGCTCTCAATCCCTGCTTTATCTATGGTCCTTCGGGGGTTGGTAAGACGCACCTTTGCCACGCCATCGGACTGCGGATCAGAGAGCTTTACCCTGAGCTAAAGGTGCTATACGTCTCCTCTCATATGTTTGAGATGCAGTACGTTGCCGCCACTAGAGCCAATACGACCAACGACTTTATCAACTTCTACCAGCAGGTAGATGTCCTCCTCATTGATGACATACAGGGGCTGATCGCCAAGAAGAAGACGCAGCTTACCTTCTTCCAGGTCTTCAACCACCTCTACATGCTGGGCAAGCAGATCGTCCTGACGAGCGATACGGCGCCCGTCAACCTCGCTGGGCTTGAGGAGCGTCTTATCTCACGCATAGCGGGTAGCCTGACGATAGAGGTCGAGCGCCCAGACTACGATCTCCGCAAGGAGTACCTCCGCCACAAGAGCGAGGAGAGCGGGAGCATACTGCCTCGAGAGATGATTGACTACATAGCTCGCACTGTGACGAGTAGCATACGTGGTCTGCAGGGTGTCTTCTTTTCGCTTATCACCCGCGCAGCCGTCGAGGGATGTGACATCACCTCCTCTTTCGTCAAGAAGATCGTCAGCCAGACGGTCAAGCAGGAGAAAAAGGAGATCACCGTCTCTATGATTGAGAAGACGGTGTGCGAATACTTTCACGTGCCGATAGAGCTAGTGCGCAGTCGCTCAAGAAAGGCTGACGTGGCTCAGGCGAGACAGTTAATTATGTACTTTGCGAAGCGCTACACGGATCAGTCGCTTAGCGCTATCGGCGAACTGCTCGGTGGGCGCTCTCACGCTACCGTGCTACACAGTTGCAAGGTAGTGGAGGATCAGGCGGAGGTCTCCACAGCTTTTCGCTCAGACCTCAACGCTATTGAGTCGCTGATCAAGTAATCAGACTAAGCTCCACCGCTATGCCCCACCCCTCCCGTACTACCGAGACAGGCTACGTAGACCCCACAACGATCATTGACGATGGGGCTCACATTGGCACTGGCACGATCATCTGGCACTTCTGCCACATCATGCACGATGCCTTCATCGGGGAGCAGTGCCATCTAGGACAAAACGTAGTCGTCCAGCCTCGTGTTCATCTAGGCGACCGATGCCGTGTCCTGAATAATGTCACGCTCTTCACAGGAGTTCATTGCGAAGAGGAGGTTTTCCTGGGCCCTTCGTGTGTCTTCACCAACGTGATCAACCCACGTGCGACAGTCTCTCGGAAGCATGAGTTTCGCCCTACATATATAGGTAGAGGGGCCTCTATCGGAGGCAATGCGACGATCCTCTGCGGAGTCAAGATCGGCGCTTACGCTATGATTGGCGCAGGCACAGTCGTGATCCGTGACGTGGCTCCCTACGCTCTTGTCGTGGGCAATCCCGCTCGCCAGATTGGCTGGGTGAGCCAGGAGGGGTCCAAGCTAGACTTTTCCGAAGGTTCTTCCTGCTACGTGGCGGAGGAGCAGCGCACCTACCGTCTAAGCCACGACGGCAACACTATAACTTATGACAACCAATAATCGATATATGAATATGGAAAGCAAACCAACCACTCTAACCAAGCAATACATCATCGAGCCAAAGCACAGTGCTGCAGAGATGGGATCGGGCGATATGCCTGTCCTCGCCACCCCTGCGCTGATCGCTTTTATGGAGAATGCAGCTATGCTCCTCGCTCGCAACTATACCGAGGAGGGCTCAACGACTGTCGGCACGATGATTACGACCGACCACCAGCATGCGACACCCATCGGAGAGACGATTACGGTCACAGCGCAGCTCTCATCAATAGAGGGGCGCAAACTCACCTTTGCTATCGAGGCAACCGACCAAACTGGCGTCGTGGCTCAGGCTACGCATGAACGTTTCATCGTATCTCGTCAACGATTCCTAGAGCGTTTAGGCATCAAGGAGTGATTATTTGGCTAAATCGTATATTTAATTAAGAAGTCCAACTTATACTCACAAAAAAAGGATCGCACTCTAAGCACAATCCAACATATTATCCAGACTTTGTGTCCTACAAATCGGAATCAGCACCGCTCGCCGCAGAACTTTATCTGACATTCAGTGAGTTACTACTCTCGCCTCCTCTAGTTTCGGGGCAAAACGTCCCGAAACTCGTTTTTGCCGTGAAACTTGGGTAAGGCATCGCCACTAGTCTCCCCAATATAAGGAGAGCGGGTCTGTTCGTCACTGAGCAGACCCGCTCTCTGTGTTGAT
>NZ_CAMYEZ010000065.1 GCF_947254915.1 uncultured Porphyromonas sp.
GGGAAGGAAACGAAAGTAGGTCAGAAAACTTTCGTTTCCTGACCTACTCGATTTTATGCGGAGCTTCTTTATCCTCTTGCTGAGCGGTTAAAGTAAATGCTCCTTCCTGTTTTAGTATTCAATAGAAAGACCCATCAGAGGCGCATGTTGCTGCGCACCATAGACGTCGCGCTCACCGAGGTTGCCCGAAGGGATGGGGCGGACGATGGTACACTTGATCGCCTTGGCGGGGTCAAAGTAGACAATCTTGACGATGTGGTCAGGCTTGATGTGATAGAGATCACAGAAAGTCTGCTCAGTAATCGCCTTAGCGGCCTTCACCTGATTGTATATGTCAAAGTCCTTGAAGATGATATCAAAGGTGATCTCATAGGGACCCGAGTTCTTGCTCCGGATGACGGAGGCTATATCGATTAACTTGTGCTGTGTCATTGCTTGATACGATCTAAAGGTTCACTATTTACGCTGACCATCAGCATACTCTACATACTCAACGGGGAAGTACTGCGTGGGATCCTCCGCCTTGAGCAGGTGATAGAGGCTAAATTCGTAGACCTCACCCATGTGGCAGTCTGAGGGCGAGAAGGGGAAGGCGAGGTTGCCCGCCGTAGCGATACGTCCCTCGTAGCCGAAGTGGAGCATCGTACTACGTGCGAAGCTACAGATCGTGTCGGCCTCCTTCTGCGTCTTAGCCACTGCCTCGATGACGACCATAAGCTCTGAGCCGATATGCCCATCAATACCCTCGAACATGCTCATGACGCCGTTCTTGCCGTAGATCTTGAAGTCAAGGTAGTAGTCCTTGATACCGTAGTTGTCGAAGTTGTCCTTGACACGAGCCTTGACACTCTCGATGATGGAGTCGATCTTGCTAATCATGATCGGGTCTGTCGTAGCCGCAACAGAGATAGTGCGGTAGCCTACGAGACGGGTACCCTCGAGCTTGAGGAAGTAGCCATCGGTGGGCTCGAAGACGGTACCAGAGATCTTGACCTTGTTGTCGTCAATCTGCTCAAAGTGACATCCGTGCAGATTGAGCGCACCACCAGGACCAGGGAGATGGTAAGGATCGGTCTTCTCGTAGAGCGTGTGACCAGCTACGGAGAGGGTCGTACACTTACGATCCTTGGAAAGTGGCTCAAGGACAAAGTGATCCTTGCGCAGATAGCCAAACATACAGTCACTACCGCTACCGGGCAATGCGCAGATAGCAGCGCACTCGAGGATCTTACCCATGTGCAGTGCGAGCGCACGGTCGAAGCCCTCCTTGATCGGTAGACAAGCGAAGACGCTAGGATCATACGAACGGCCTGCGATGATGACATCAGCGCCACCCTTGAGAGCCTCTACAAAAGGCTCCTCGCCCATCTGAGCGACGATGCGGACGGAATCTTCGATGTCCTTCTTTGTAGCCTCGGGAGCTGGTGCTAGGGGCGTGATGTGTCCCTTGTCAAACTCACGGAGGATGGTCTCTTTGTCAAACTCAGAGCGGATGACGGCTAGGCGTAGCGAGAGCTTCTTGTCAGCAATGATCTCACGTACGATCTCTAGCACCCAGTCCACATGGGTATTGGCACCTGAGCCACCGGCAGAGCCGACGACTACGGGGACTTTGTTCTCGACACCGGCCTGGATCATGATCTCTAGGTCACGCTTCACGGAGTTGCGATCGGTGAAGCTGACGCCAGCCCCTAGATAGTAAGGACCTGGATCTGTCGAACCAGCATCTGCTGCGATGACGTGGGGCTTGCGCTTCATTCCCTCACGAAAGGATGCCTCGGGAAATCCATATCCGAGGATCGCTGTCGTGGAGAGTACTCTTATTTCGTCTGTTATTGGAGTCATATCTCGATATTCTGTTTTATTGTTAGCGGTTAGCCTTTGGCTGTTGGCTGTTGGCCTTTGGCTCTAAAAGCTAACCTCTAACTTCTAATCTCTAAAATCTACTTTAGCACATCCTTGAGAGCGAGTACACGGCTCATCTCATTGAAGATGATCATGTATCCCTCATCGACACCCATACCAGGCTTTGCGAGGCACTGGCAAGGAGAGGTAGCCATAGCGATATTGGCGCAAACCTCTGCTGAGCGGTTGGTCTCATTGCAAGTACCACCCAGATAAGCGCGCATGTTGTGCTGCTTGCAGTAGAGGACAGCCTCGATAGCATTGTTGACACCACCGAGGTCAGGTGTCTTGATCTGAACCATGTGTCCAGCCTTGCGCTCAGAGAAGGCGATGATATCCTCAAGCGTGTTGCACCACTCGTCAGCGACGATCTGGCACTTAGAGCCCTTGGCATCAAGTAGCTCACGGATCTTAGCCAAAGCCTTGATCTGTGGCTCACGAGCGTCCATATCTACTGGACCCTCGACACGAAGCTCGAAGGGAGCAACGATCTCAGAGAGCTCGTGGAGATAGTCAGCGATGCGCTGGAAGTCGTTGTTGAAGACGATGCTCAGCGTACCATACACGTCGATATGGATAGCGGGCTGGTAGTTGGGGTTCTGACGCTTTGTGACGATACGGTCACGGAGCCACTGGAGGTACTCCTTGATCTTCTCACCCTTGAGACCGACCTTGGTCTCTACATTATTAAAGAGTGCGTGTGGCAGTACGCCCACCTCCTTCATGATCATCTTATCGACGTTGAGATAGCGGTCATCGCCACTCTGCGAGAAGATGGGGACCATCGTGTCTGATATCTTCGTACCATACTCGTCAGCAACGACCTGAGCCATCAGCTTGTGCTGGCTCTTAGCGACAGCGTCTAGACAAGCCTGTGTGACACCGTAGCGGATTGCCGTGTGGTACTTCTTGCCGTCTGCATTGACGTGCTTGTCAACGAGGTCGGCCATCTGGCGGAACGTGGTTATCTCCTTGCCCTCATAGAGCGGAGCGATCTCCTTCATGATGACAGGGATAAAGTTCTCAGCGAGGAACAGTGGATCACGACCACCAGCCCCTGAGTACTGTACAGCGGCACAGTCACCGTGAGCTATAGAACCATCCTCTAGGATAAAGAGGACAGAGATGGACTCACCTGCCTGACGTACAGATGTAAAGCCTGGAGTCACGGGGTCGCCAGAGTAAAAGGCTCCATCGTTTTTAGCGCCCTTCTTGATGGCCTTCTGGTCGTCAAAGAAGAATCCTGTCTTGCCTGGGGCACAGACTACCTTCTTGATCTTCATATTACTTGGATTTATTGGTTTATTAGAATTGTTCGCTAGAAAGAGTGCTACCCCACAGGGATAGCACTATTATGGGTTAAGGTTACGGTCTGCCGACGAGGAAGCCCTTGCCAATGGCGTAGACATCGTCGATAACCATCTGGAAGCTCACGGGACGATGCTCGAAGCGTGAACGCTCCTCGAGCTTCTCACGGTGGAACGCCTTGAGATCCTCCGTAAAGGGCAGATGACCCGTGTCGAGGATACGTACCGCACCATTGTCATCACGAGCAGGTAGTACCTTGCCCGCATTGTAGCGACTAGGCGCAAAGGGGATATCCAGCACGCCAGCCTCAAAGGCAGCAACCGTACCGACAGCTAGATCGCCCTTGCCCAGCTCAAAGACCTTGTCGAGGATGCACTTCGTCTCTCGAACGATGATGTCAGACTCCTGCTCTACCACAGGAATGTCTACGAGTGACTGGTCACGAAGCATAGAGATAACCTGCTTGGTAGCACGTAGTCCAGCAGCGTTTGCCTCCTTGGTGGGGACGCCCATCGCCTCGTGTGGAGTCTTGACAATAACCTTGGTAGCCTTCGCCAGAGCAGCCGTAGCTGAGCCCCATGAGATGACGCCAAAGGCCTTTGCCTCGTCCTGTGGAAAGCCGCCCATCCACTGGTGGAAGACGGTCGTGACACGTACATCGTCGTAGCCGTACTCCTTGAGATAGCTATTGGTCAACTCACGGAGCGAGCGAATAGCTGCGACATCCTGGATGACATTACCGCACTGACCATAGCCCACGGTTATATCCTTGACACCCTGCTCAGCGGCGAGGAGTGTCTCGATGACAGCCACAGCACTGGAGATACAGGGAGGAATGAGCGTACCGGTCAGAGGGCCAAAGGGCTCGCGGTTGATACTTACGCCAGCCTCCTCGTACATACCGACGAGGCGGTCCGTGTACTGCCAGTACATGATAGTCTTCTCGAGGGAAAAGTTCTTAGAGTAAGGGATATTGTACGATATACCGCCACCCTCATAAGAGGTAAAGCCACCAGCGATAGAGATCTCCGTCAGGAGACGTGCGTCAGGCGTACCGTGGCGCACCTGTACCGGGTTCTTGAGTGCAGAGGTGACCGTACGGCAGATCTTCGTCCCGTAGTTGACAATCGGAAAGCCGTTCAGCATCGATCGTCCCGACTCCTTACTCTTGATGATACCGTTCTCAGCCTCGTGGTAGCGATTGAGACGAGTGTAGCTATCGACCGTTGAGGGGAGCAGGTCTGCCCCACCCTCCTCTTCTAGAAACTGCAAGAGCCTGATATGCTCCGTGTATAGAGCCACACCAGCACGAGGCTGTATGAGCGTACGCCCCTCAGCATCTGCCTGAGCAAGCTTGCGTCCGAAGATCTTCTCCTCGGGGATTGACTTTTGAAATTCGACAGCCTCTTCAAAGTTGACATCTTTGCCCGTAGGCCATGAGGCGAGTACCTCCTTGCGCTCCTTGTAGAAGGTATCGTTGTCTATGCGCTTATTCCTAAGTTCCATGTGATAGGGGAATCTGTATGAGTGATTGAGTCTTTGAGTGTGTGTCTATATTATATAGGTAGTACCTCTCGCTGGAGAATCGTGAGAGCCACCTCGGGAGCTACCTGACTGAGTAGTCCCATGCTCGCTATGATGTAGCGCTTGTCTAGGTAAAACTGTGGCTCCTTGGGCTTCGCATACTCGTATCTCTGAGGATTAAAGCGACTTCCCGAGAGGATACGAGCTGGGTCAGAGCTATTGATCAGCGCGCCTCCGATGCCAATGAGTCGTGGCACCTGCGTCAAGTCCTTGCCAACGAGGGTAAACATCTCGCCTATCGGCGTGTAGACCTTGCTAATGACGCCTGCATGTCGCTCCACAGCTATGTCTACGGCACTGTAAGCTAGAGCCTCCTCGATCACCTGCTCCTGCGAACCAGGCTCAGCGACTGTGTCAGGGCTAGCCGCACAGCGCTCAACCCAGTCGACGATCGCCTCAGGCGTGACCCCGTAAGCTCGTGCTAGAGCCTTGACATCGGTCTCGTCCTCCAGCGCCTTCAAGCTGTAGCGCATACCGAGGTCACCCTCTACGGTACGCTTGCTGTAAGGCTCGGGGATGCCTTTGATCAGGACATTGTCCATCGACGGAGCTCCGTCAGTCATCGAGTAAATATCGGTTGTCGCGCCACCTAGATCCACCGCCATCAGGTCGCCCCAGCCTGGGTGCTCCTCGTCAATGCCCTTGCTCAGTAGCTCGCACGCCTTGAGAACCGCAAAGGGAGTCGGGATAATCTCCAGCTCGGCACGCTTCTGCACCTCGCCCAAACCCTTAGCATCGATGATGCGACTGATGAAGAGATCCATGATACACTGACGAGCGGGCAAGATGTTGATCTGCCCAAACTCAGGCATCACATTTTCCGTGACGACGCACTTCTTGTCGCACTGAGCGAAGATCTCCTCTAGATCATAGGAGGCGGACTTGTTGCCCGCAGCGATAATCGCAAAGGGTCTATCAATCTCAGCTAGACGACGTGCATTAGCCAGGATTACCTCCTTGTTGCCCCCGTCGGTACCACCACATAGGAGTACCAGGTCTGGATTGATCTCATAGATCTCCTCCTGCTCCGCATGAGAAATCTCATAGGCGTAGGTCTTGACCACCTTAGCACCCGCCGAGGAGGCAGCCATCTTGGCCGCCTTAGAGGTGAGCGAGGGGACCAGTCCTAGAGCCACCATCTTGAGTCCACCAGCCGCACTACTGCAGGAGAGCAGGCGGTCGTAGTGAGCATCGGGGTGCTGTGCTAAGATCTTCTGCCAGGCATTGTTAAAGCCCTCCAGCACATCCGTCGTGATAGTGGTAAAGGCAGAGGCTGTCGCTACTATCTCAGCATTGGCTACATCTATCAGAGTCAACTTCGTGTAGGTACTACCGAAGTCTACCGTAAGATAGTGCATACTACTTGTCTGCGAGGATTGAGTCTAGATAAGCGATGGTAGTCTCGATCGGGGTGCCAGGAGGATAAACCTTGGTAAAGCCCATCGCCATAAAGCGAGACTCCACATCGGCAAAGTCCTGCTTACCAACGACTAGGTTGCCTCCAGCAAGTAGTGGGATACCCTTGAGACCAGCCTCGTCGCACTTCTCGCGCAGACCCTGACAGTCTATCTCACCGTGTCCATAGAGCGAGGAGACGAGGATAGCATCAGCTTTGGTCTCGAGAGCGGCCTCTATGTACTCTTCCTGAGAGACCATGACACCGAGGTTAACCACTTTGTACCCTGCATTGTTGAGGGCATAGGCGATGATCTTGTTGCCGACAGCATGTGCGTCAGCACCAATCACACCCGTGACTATAGTTTTTTGATTCATAATAGGGGATGTACGTGTTACCACGTTTTTTGTTGGTGATTGAGCTATAGTATGAGACATAGGAGCCATAGGAAGCTTTTTTGGGGGGAGCCACCATACACCTACACCTCTTCACATGAGCTCACTGTTTTGGGGGTGCAGTAAGATCATGTAAGACGACCTCTTCGGAAGGGATAAAGGGAGTCAATCTTTACTCTTCCTCAAGGGCGCTCCACAAAGGTACTCAATAATTCTGTAATAGCTAGAACTAGCCACTCAAAAAGCAGGGCTGACGCATTATATATTCGGTACTCCACTAACTACGCTTGACAACAACTCGGGTATATGTGGATTGAACCTGGCTTCATAGCGCTATCAATACTCATACATCTTCGCTAAGTCCGATATCTCCCGAGGAATTTTCCAATAGCTCTCGAGAAAATGAAAATTCTCCACAGAGGGACGAAATAAAACTTCGGAAGAATGAAATGAAACTTCGGAAGAATGAAATGAAAGTTCCGAAGAATTTTTCGTTTCCTCGCTGGATAATCCAAAATATCTACGGATGAACCTCCCGATTTCTGTCATAGAGACATAGATGCACTCGTCCACTATAATGCGTCAGCCCTAATTCAAAAAGAAATACACTACCTTTGCCAGCACTATCTCAATGGATTAATGAGTAACAGCAAACAATCTCTCTGCACAGACAGACAGACAGCGTGGACACTCCTTGCCCTCCTCATCGGGTTTGTGACCATCGGACTTGTGGCATCATCCTGTGCAACGAGAAGAAAGTCAACACTTCCGCCCTATGATTTGATCGCTAGTCCTGTAGGACAAAGATATCTTACGAGACCATCACGAGCAGAGGTTGATAGCCTAGTCACTATCTATGGTCGCAACAAGGGCTTACTCCCAGAGTACTCAGATGTCTTAGTCGTAGCTCTATCCTACTACCCTGAGCTTCAGTCTACGTATATCAAATTTGAATATTCAAGCGAGCAAACAACTATGGCTTCCCGACCAGCGTCCGTTTTCTCTCCTAGGCGATATAAGATAGTTATCAACAACGACCCACAGTTCAAGGGGATACCTTTTGACTCTATTCCCTACAACGCAGCTGTTGGCATCGTCGGACATGAGCTAGCACACATCGTGGAGTACGAGACCAAGACCCTCTTAGGTCTTCTAGACTGCTTGTTACTATACTCTGACAAGTCTCACGGGAAGGCATACTTCGAGAAGACAACAGATCTCACGACCATCCAGCATGGTTTAGGCTGGCAGCTCTATGACTGGGCTAAGTACGCTATGTATGATAACCAGATAGCTAGTGAAGAGTACAAAGCGTTCAAGCAACGCACATACTTATCCCCCGATGAGATCGAGCAGTACATACGCCACTACGCCAAGTACGCCACACCCTATCTCAAGACTCTCCAAGCTAAGTAAGACACCTCTCCGACTATGAGACAACCAGGGACACACTGGTGGGGATCGCCCTATACCTTTAGTGAGAAAATGGACTTCCTTAAATATAGGATCCTCTCACCCAAGGAACCTTCCGAGGTCAAAGCTCCTGAAGGTATGCAGCCCCTCGTATCTGATTACACCTTTATATCAGACTCTTATGAAAAGGGAAAGGAGGTCTCAATTATCTTCACTGGAGATCTAATGCCCTTTGGCGATACTAAGCCAAGCCACACGATAGCACTGGAGCAGTTCCTAGCATCGGCAGACTATATTGTTTTTAATCTTGAGGGCATTGTCACTGATAGACGACGCTTCCTCGCTCTATCCCATAGCCACACCCCACTCTACGACTATCTGCACACTTCGTTCGGACGAGGAGTAATCCTAAACATAGCCAACAACCACGCCTCAGACTTCGGGCGCAAAGCGTTCAGTCTGCAAAATCAACGGCTTAGAGATCAAGGCTTCTTAGTCATCGGAGATACCCCTACCCCACTTACGATTGAAGACCAAATCACACTCTCTGCTAGTACATTCCTAAGCAATCAGCCACCTATCATCGAGACGCTTAGCCTGAGCCATCCATCAATTTCTCACGAATGGAGACCTCCCCAGCACACCTACAATATCTTTATGCCACACTGGGGCTATGAGATGCACCTATCCCCGACACAAGAACAGATTAAGATGTACCACAGCATCGTCCCAGCAATCTATGATAGTGTCATAGGCAATCACGCCCACACGCCCCAGCCAGTATATCTATCTGAGAGCTCTGTCTTGGCAACATCGCTCGGCAACTATTGCTACCTCAACCACAACCCCAACCACTGGATGGGAAGCCTACTGAAGTGCACCTTCACCATTCAGGAGAGCTCTAATACCAAGCCCCTACTCTCCCGTGTAGAGCTACGTCATACGATACAGCATATCACTAGAAGCAGGCTCCAGCTAGACCTTGTGGACACTATAGACTATCGCTCACTCCGCAAAGCGACCAACTTTTACCGCTGGAACTATCTCAAAGACCTCCTCAAGTGAAGCCCCCCCTATTCCTAGAATCTGTAACTATCACAGAGAAGTTATCTCCCAGTGTTAAGCAAATGCGAACATTCTCATATTGGGGTGTTGGGAAGAGGCTATCTCTAATGGCTGTACGATGAATGAATTCCCCGCAATTTCATCGTTCTTGATTTTGGGAGAAGAGATAGTTTTTGTACCTTTGCCAAACCGTAGTGGTATTGAGGGTAGTCAAGATTGGCTTTTTGATCAGATGGGCATAGCGTCTAGCTTGCGATAGTCCGCTACGAAGATACACTCTGTGAAGAGTGTGGGTATACATAGGTCGAGTAGCTCAGCTGGATAGAGCAACTGCCTTCTAAGCAGTAGGTCTTGGGTTCGAATCCCAACTCGATCACAAAACTTGTAATTTGCTTATAGAGCGGTACTTACCGCTCTATTTTCGTTTGAAAAGCGGTGTTTTTTGTCGGGTTTTCTGTCGCAACATCGGAAAAAACATGCCAAAACATCGCAAAACGTCGCAAAACCCCGCAATTTTCAGCAAATTCTCAGCACATTCCTCGGCACATTCCTCGGCACAAAGCACTAAATTTGCCACGGAGCAAGAGACAAAAAAGAGAGCGAAAACGAACCTATCACCCAAAGCTCCAAAGCGAATAGGACGACTAGGACAAATAGAGGATATGAGAGCAAAACTAAGACTAGACAGAAGACGAACCAAAGCGGACGGCACTTACCCAATCATTATGTACTACAACTTCAAGGGACGCAGTGTCGTTGAGCCTACGGGCTGGAGTGTCTTCATCGAGCAATGGGACGATGAGATGCGGGAGGTCGTACACCACCCCGAGGCGCGTATGCTCAATGCGATGCTACACGAGCGCATCGTATCGCTAGAGGAAGCACTCATACGCTTGCAATACGAGGGCGCGCTAGACGATATTGACAGCGTCTCAGAGGTACGACAAGTAGTAGGGGAGTACTTAGGACTGACGGTTCGCAAGATAGCCAAGCGGATACCCAGCGGGGGCTTTTGGGCAACCTTTGAAGAGTTCGCAGAGAGTAGACCTGCAGAGGGTACGAAAGGACTGTACAGACAAACGATGCGCAGGATACAAGCCTTTGACAAGCGATGCGAAGAGCTCACGTGGGAGGATGTAGATGTAGCGTGGCTCAAGCGCTTTGAAGCATTCTTAGCCAAGACCAGTCGCTCATCTAACGGGCGGGCTATACCGCTACGCAATATCCGTGCGGTGTTCAACTTCGCAATAGACGAGGAGCGTACGACACTCTACCCCTTTAGACGGTTCAAGATACGGACAGAGCAGACCCGCAAGCGTGCCCTAACCGTAGAGGAGCTACGGGAGATAGTCCAGCTAGACTTGCCCGAAGACCTCGCCTTGCATCGTGATGTCTTCCTCCTCTCCTTTTGTCTCATCGGTATCAATATGGTAGACTTGTCACGGCTCACGGAGGTTAAGCGGGGGCGCATTGAGTACAAGCGAGCCAAGACGGGGCGCCTATACTCTATCAAAGTAGAGCCTGAGACCAAAAAGCTCTTAGCCCGTCTTAAAGGGCAAAAGCTCCTTGTCGGTGTCTTTGAGAAATACAAAACCTACAAAGACTACATAGCTCACTGCAACGATGCGCTCAAAAAGCTCGGACGAGTGCATATAGGCAAGCAAGGGCGCAGGACGTTTGAGCCTATCTGTGACGAACTGACCACCTATTGGGCGCGTCATACGTGGGCGACTCTTGCGTCACGGCTAGACGTACCCAAGGACACCATAAGACGCGCCCTCGGACACGCTGACAATTCAGTCACCGACATCTACATAGACTTTGACGATACCAAGATAGACGAGGCGAACCGCAAGGTCTTGGACTACGTCTTTGGCGGTATCAAGAAGTGGTGATACAACAAGCCCCCACGAGCTGGTCGGCTGGTGGGGGCTGGGGTGCACTCCATAGGCTAGAGCGACTTCTGTCAATAAGGAGCCGATGCGACCCCGCCTATATGCTTTCGGCTGCTTGTCTGATGCGCTCGCTTAGGTCTAGGAGTGCTTCTCGCATCTGAGTGGCTTCTTCTTGGTTGAAGCCTCCTTGCTTGCCGTTTCCATCGATGCCGTCCATCTTGTGGTAAAACCACGAAGAGGAGCGGTGGAAATAAGTATTTGCAAAGTCTCGCCACGAAATGGCTTGTAGTACGCCTTGCATCTTCTTTTTCATATCGTTGATGAGCTCGGGTGTCGTGATTACTGTTTCCATAAGGCTGTAGTGTTGATAGGTGTTTTGTGTAGCGGGGCTAGGGTGCTACTCGTACGGTTGTCTCACCATTGAGTCAAAGAGTTGTTGCAAATCCCATAGTAGTTCGGGATAGCCGTTCGGATAGGAGCGGTTATAGTTTCTCAAGCTCTCTATCAGCTCTTTTTCTTTGGGCGTTACCGCCATTTGTTCTGTCCTTTGTTGCATCGGATTTAATTTCTTATTGACACCACAAAGGTACTACAAATAATCGTACTATACAACTGTCTAGGATAGCAAATAGACACTAGTCTATCAATCAAAAGACATATGTCTATCAGTCAAAAGACACTAGTCTATTGAAAAAAAGACCTAGGTCTATTAGAAAATAATCCTAGGAACTATTAGGGGGAAGGGCATTAGGAAGAGGATTGTGTGTAAGTAGATGGAAATGAGAGCGGTTCGCACGATATCTCCGTGGTTTGCACTGCGAGGTAAAGTGCAGAAAGCGTGGATTTGTGCAGAAGTTCCG
>NZ_CAMYEZ010000066.1 GCF_947254915.1 uncultured Porphyromonas sp.
ATTTTGAAATAATTTTCGATAATCCCGATTTTTCACGGTTATTTGTTCCTTTCAGCCATGACACGCTCCACATCTGAGCGCAAAAGCAGGTTTTTCACACCCACCTTTATCTTTTCGATGTGCTTCACCTTGACGATATGGCAGATGTTGGCTGACGAAAGACCATAGATTTGCTGCACCTGCTCAACGGTATAGTAGCGTTCATCGTTCACAAGGTCAGTTCTGCGGAGTTCGTTCAAATGTGATTTGGAGTAATAGGTACGCCCGTACTCTCTTTTAGTGGGTATCTTATGGCGATAGGTGTAGGCACGGAGTGCGGTCGGCTTCATGCCGAACAGTTCCTCCACCTCCTCGGTCAGTAGCCAGTCGGTAATTTCGCTAATATCAACTGCCACACCGAAAAACTCGTCAATATGCTTCTTGCTGTAATAGTTCTTTCCTGCGATACGGCAGATGGGGATATGGTTACGCTTGGCGGAAGTGTAAAGCCATGACTGCTTTACCTTAAAAAGGGACATCACCTCCTCGCCCGAATAGAAGTCCAACACTTCTTCGCTTTCCTTTTCCCTTTTTTCTCTTTTGGCAGGTAAGGAAGATGAAGATGATTTCCTTGGTGTGGAGGTGTTGCCGGGCAGGATGCGGTGATAGGGATTGCCCTCCAACATCTGCTCGATGTCGGCTCTGCGGATGAATGCCATGCGGTTGCTGATGCGTGAGGCTTTCAGCTTGCCGATGGCTACAAGTTTGTAAATGTACTGTCGGGAACAGCCCATGAGGATGGCTGCTTTGGAAAAGGTGAGATACTCCTGATGCTGTATCTCCATCAAGGGTTGGGCGACTTTGAAGAGGTTGTTCTTCTGCATCACTCTGGCTCGTTTGGCTTCTGCCTGACAAGCCTCACTGCAATATCTTTGCATACCGCTTCGGGTTACAAAGGACTTGCCGCAAAAACTGCATTTTCTGGTTGCTTTCATACCGTTTTATCGTTTAATGGTTCATTTCTTCAATCCTATATCTCTGAAATGGTAAACGGATGTGAACGGAAGTCAACCATTGTCGCTTTTCTACACAGTGTGACTGTTTCCGCATATCGGGGCGGTTATTGTCGCTTGTCGTAAACGGTTGTAAACCCTTGTCAACTGTCTGCACGGTGTGACAAAAAACAAGCCCCGCAAATTCTCCACGTCAGAAATACGTCTCAAAAATATGTGGAAATTTGGGAAGCGACAAATGGCAACCGAAAAGTGTTAAATTTTAGAATATGCTGGTAATTAAAGATTTACACTCGGATATTTCTGATTAGTTTTGGTTGTTCTATGGTTATAAATACAGAGACGGAAAGCTTGAAGACCGATGCGTTTGGTTCCCTCGCTGATTGTCACCTTGGATAGATTTCGGCAGTAGTTAAAAGCATTGTCTCCTATGTTAATCAAGCTACTAGGTAACTCTATGGAGGTTAGCTTGCCACAGTAGCTAAAGGCCGTACTACCTAGTTCCTGTACCCCAGAGCCAAACTGTATCTTAGCGAGTCCGCCACACTTGTAAAAAGCCATAAAGCCGACTCGCTTCAAGCTGTTAGGAAAAGCTATCTCAGTAAGCTTTGAACAACTCTTAAACGCCTCATCATCAATCTCTACGACCCCTTCGTGAAAGGTGACAGCCGTTATCTTTTGATTCCCTTGGAAAACCTTCTTGCCGACTTTCGTAACCGACTGTGGGATCTCTATGCGCCCCGTCGCATTGGGCCAAGCAGTGAGCACACCCTGCTCGATCGTTTGAGCTGAGAGTAGCCCACTACAGATAGCACTCAAGAAAGTGAAGAGGGATATAATACAAACAGATCTCCTCCTGCTAACCAATCCACTAGATAGGTCATTAAGTGGACGTAGTCTTGTGTCGTATTCCATATTTGTGTAGTGATGTTTGTTAACAACGCAAATACACAAATTTATCCTTACGACAAGGTACGTTTAATCTTTGCTCCGGTTTTGCAAAACAACTGAGTAGTCTTGTGTAGTGACGCACGGCTAGTATATAAGAGACCGTTTGTTGTATTACGGCAAGACGCTTTTTTGATGTCAAGGGAGGGGACTATATCTATTAACAAGTACACATCCTATCACTAGGCGCTGGCTAGACCTTCCTACAGCGTCTTACTTGTTTATACAGTTCAGATTATCCCGATCTTGAGTCTCTACGACTCTTCAGATGAAAAGGGCCTTCTTCCGAAGATACCCCGATTAGCTCATTGTTCATACAGCGTTAGCTCTATGTTAATCAAGGCTAATGCATTTATAAGGTAGGATGAGTCATCTACATATCTATGAAGAAATCAAAAGGTGAAAGAAATTGAGCAACTCCTCCGTGGAAATCTTTGATTATCCAAGGAGGAAACGGGACATTCTTCGGAACTTTGATTTCGTTCTTCCGAAGTTTCATTTCATTCTTCCGAAGTTTCATTTCGTCCCTCGGTGGAGAAATTTCGTTTGCTCCCTAGCGATTCTTGATTTCCTCGGGAGGAGTGGGTATCAGCAGAGATGCAGGAGTGGGTATAAAGAGAGTATATAGCGCTGTGTAGCTAGAACTTTCGCCAAGCTAGCTTGGCGAAAGTTCTATAGTCTAATCAGTTAAGCAGTAACTGTGTTTGAGCTTCGTTTGTAACAAGGTCCTCTATGAGTAGTACGTAAGAGCCTTGTGTAGGTAGGTAGATAATCATAGGATCATCCTCAACCTGCTCACTCTGGCGACATGTGCCATCTGAGCTGTATAGCGATACACGTAGAGGATGCCCACTAGCAGCGGGATACAGTGTCACTCTCTCCTGTTGCTGAGCGATACGCAGTTGCAGAGGCTCTATATCTAATACTCCTCTCCACGAGCCATCTCCAAGGACAAAGGGCTTCCAGTTATGCGCCACAGCGATATCCGTAGTGCTAGAGAGGGCCTCTGTATCTTTTTTCGTGCCGTTGTAGAGGTTGACTTTAGCACTAGGCTCTTCTAGCTCGGGGAGGGCGTCATAAATCTTGTCTAGCTGCTCCGCAGACATACCGTTACCTACCACTCCAAGCATCCTTAATTGGGGCGTGTGCTGTAGGTCTATAGTATGGATCTGATTATTTCCTAGATTGAGTACTTTCAGCTTTGGACAGCTGGATAGGTCAATCTTTGTAAGTTGGTTTTTACCAAGGTCTAAAGATTGGAGTCCGTCTAGTCCTTTGAGAGAGAGGTCAACGAGAGCATTCTCAGGCAGGGCTAGGGTTGTAATACTAGACTTTGCAGGGAAGGTAATTTGCGAGATTTGGTTGCCTTTAAGCTTGACACTTTCTAGTTTCTCACAAGAAGAGAGATCTATTGCAGTCAGTTGGTTGCCCTCAGCCCATAGGTTTTTCAGTTCTTTTTGAGCTGATAGATCCAACTTGCTCAGAGAGCACTTTGAAAGGCCCAGGTCTGTAAGCTGACTGTTTTTAGAGAGCGTCACCGCAGTTAGCCCAGCGTTACCCGTTAGCATAAGATAAGTGAGCTTTGGCATCGAGGCAAGGAAGGCGAAGTCCTTCAAGTGAGTATTCATTGCCATAAGTTGCTTTATCCCTGGAGCATTGATAGCGAGTGATGTTAGCGGGTTGTCGCTACAATTCAAGTCCTTTAGTCCTGTGTAGGAAGATAGATCAAGAGACTCTATTTTGTTCTTATGGCACCAAAACTCCTCAAGAGGCACATTGCCTTGGGGTAGCTTCAGCTCGGATATGCTACACTCATTGATTAGAAGATTGGTAAGGTTCTGATTCTGCGTTAGATCTAGACTAGTAATCCTAGCCATACGAGTACAGTCGAGATACTTCAGCTTCTTGCATGACGAGACGTTTAAGTCGGATAGATAATTCCCCGAACATACAAGACGCTCCAACTCTGTACAGGCACTTACATCTAGCTCTTTGAGCATGTTTCCAAAGACTTCTAGATTGCCCAAAGCTTTGCTTGCAGACAGATCTAGCGTCCCGATATGATTATAGGCTGCTTGTAGCACCCATAGATTAGGACACTTTGTAACATCCAGCTCAATAAGCTTACTAGCCATACAGTTGAGCTTAGCGATATCGCCCGTTATGGTGATTGTTTGCTTCGTCGCAGGGCCTTTGCATTCCATCTCGCCCTTGCCTATGGTATAATCTTTTTTGTTGCCATCCCCCCAGTCGATAGTTACAGTACTATTGTCACTATGCGTAGCAAGAGATAGGCTCATCTCTCCCCCAGCCTGGACAGACTTCATCGTGATAGTCTGTCCGAAGAGGAGAGGTGTGTAAGTCAGAAGCATTGCTGTGATAGCAATGCGGGATAGCTTGTAAATGTAGTGCATAGGTTATTTACTTGTTGATGATATACTTCAGATGTAGGGTCTCGCCATGGGTATTGCGAAGAGAAACGATATAGCATCCTGCAGGAAGGCCTAACTCGGGCGCAAGCGAGACGCCGTCTAGAGTATATAGGTCTACGATCGCCCACTCTGGCGAATCGGAGCATATCCTACCCTCCGAGTCTAGTCCAAGCTGAGGTGCTGGTGATAGAATGGAGCCTACGCTCAGTATAGAAACATGGGTCTTGTCTAGAGGTATGGAGTAACTCTCTAACACAGAGCGAGCATAGACACGAGGATCCTCACTGCTGTGAACGATAGCTACGAGACGATACTTATTGGGCTCGTAGCCTTGGATCTCTAGAGGCTCGGTCTGGTGTTTGAAAGAGCGAGTATCGCCCACTTCTAAGGGGAACCCTTCCACTGGAGATAGTAGCTGTACAAGCTTGCCATAAGTCGCACCCTTAGCTATTTGTCCCATTTCGTCTGAGTAAGCTTCAGGAAGAGTGTTGTTTTCTATCAAGTAGTAAGTCAGTCTCAGTGGGTGTGAGAGATCTACGTTAGGATTGATACGTCCAGCAGTGACGATCTGAAACTTGTGAGTCTTAGGATCTAGCTCTACTCGGGGAGTCTCCATACGACATAGTGCTGGGTAGTTGTAACTTCTAGAGAAGAGGTACTGATATATGTCTTCGACTTCGCCGATACGTAGAGTGGGCGTATAGATAGAGAGGTCGGCTAGTTGCTTATAATTATTGATTGTACCATAAGGTGTCAGTAGATCCCGATCGTAAGTGAAGAGAGGAAGTGAGTCTACTCGAAAAGTCTCTGCTTGAGTCTTCATATCGGGAACCGATGGAACAAAGCCTCCCTCCTTCATTTGGCCTGTGATGGTGACTAGGCAGAAGCGCTCTCGAGAGAACTTATTGCTTTTGCGAGTGTTATGAATAATCGTCGAAAGCGCATTGATTAGATTGGTATACTTGGCTTGCCCTTTTTCATCTGCAGGATCATAGTATAGCTCTATGATATGCTCGTTAAAGCGAAAGTCATCAACTAATTCGTAGACTCTTAAAGGCTTATGCGTCGTCGGCATATGATCCACTGCGACTCCATTGACCTTGCTAGGACGTAGATGAAGCAGGTGGGTGTAAGTATCTTCGGGGGCTTCGAGTAGTATTGTCCCTTGACCATCAGGAGTCTCTTTGCCTGGCAAGAGCTGTACCTTATTGAGGCTGACAGTGCGTCTTGTCTCTTCATCGTCGTACCAGTACTCCATTTCGATGGAGTTTACGATCTCACTTGAGTTGTTGGTAAAGTAAGCTTGATAGATTGCAGCTCGCTTGTCTTTGTTTTCCTTTGAGAATGGGACGTAATTAGGACCATAGATGTCATCAAAAGAGACTTGAGCATATGGATTCTTGGGAGCGATGGCAGCAATCGTCTTAAACTTCCAAGCCTTTACCTTACTATCCTTATAGCTCTGCAAGAGTTCTGCTGGCACACACAGTGTTATCTCCTCCATTCGCTTACTCTCTACAAAGTAACTACCGCCTACCTTAGGCATTTGTGACCCTGGGAGAGTGATTGTCTGTAGTGCAGCACACTTGTAGAGAGCCTTATTGGCAATAGATTGTAGCGTGCTGGGTAGCGTCAGAGACTTAAGGCTCTTGTACTGAGCGAGAGCCGCTGTTAGCTCATTGGCAGGATAGTCCACATAGTTAATCTCATCTGAATACTCGTCAATAGAGGTCTCAGATAAATCAAGACTCTCTAGGCTTCGGCAACTGGCTCTCAGTGCCATTAGGTCTAGGTGGTTGATATGCCCCTTGACAATTAGCTCTTTCGCATCACTATGCTGGGCGAAGAGCGATTCGCCTGTTCCAGGCTCAGTTACTTCTACTGTAGGTGTTTGAGCGATAGCTGATAGTGACATCAAGCACATCAACATAAGCCCAAAGATAGCGGGTAGTTTATATTTCATAGATTGGTAGTTTTGGTAAGTTTCTCTTTTTGTCGCAGAGCGAATTTGTTTCGGTAGTGCAAGTTAATAAAATCTTTCTAATTAAGACTGTTGGGCTTTAGAATTTGCTTCGTAACTGGTCAAGGAGAGTAGTAGCCTTTGGAGGGCTAGGCGATCGAGCTTGCCGTTGTCATTATGTGGCAAGTGCGACACGAGACGGATCTCTTTGGGGCGGTGGTAAGGTGGTAAGAGCTGTTGGCAGGCTTCAGTCAGAGTTTCTGCAAAGCCTTCGGAGAGGCTGTCACCTTCTAGTACGAGTACCAGCTTTTGCCCTAGAGCTGCATCAGCTATCCAGCTGATGGCGAGCGGTCTATCTAGGACTTTGGCAAGCTTTCGCTCGATTGGCTCGGGGCTTACCTTGATTCCGCCACTATTGATGATGTTGTCGGCTCGCCCTACGATGGTAAAGCCACCATCGGGGTGTAACTCGACGAGGTCATGGGTCGTGAGACTCGGACCTTCGGGGTAAAGCAGGCGATCCTCAATGATGAGTTCGCCTTCGGCACCTTGGGTGAGATGCACCCCCTCAAGGGGATAGAAGAGAGACGAGGCGTGAGAACCGTTGAGCCGTCTCAGGGCGACGTGCGAGATGGTCTCGGTCATTCCATAAGTGGCGAAAGCTGTCACGGGTAATGCGCTGAGCTGCGCCTCCACGGTGGGGTGGATGGCTCCGCCCCCGATGATCAGTTGCTCAGCCCGACTGAGTAGTTCACGCTCCGCTGGCACCTCCAGGGTGTGGTGTAGCTGTAGGGGAACGAGGGAGACGAATTGCGGAGCCACACTGAGCGTCGCTAGCGGGTGGCTGGAGGGTTGCACCACGATTAGCTCGGCTCCTGCGAGTAAGGCACGCACCACCATCATCTTAGCGCCTATGTAGCGAAGGTCCATGGCGAGGAGGAGACGCTCGCCCGCTTGGATCTGGAAGTAGCGGTTGCTCCTGAGTCCGCTACGTCGCATGGCAAGCTTCGTCAGCTGAAGCCGTTTGGGCGTACCAGTTGAGCCAGAGGTTTGGACGGTCACACCCTCCTCTTCGCTCCACCACTCCCTGAGGAAGGTGAGCAGTGGTGCTAGCACCTCTCTCCGCTCGGGTGCTAGCCCTCGGGAGAACGGCTCTAAGCTCTCCGCATCGACTCGTGCGCTGTCTATATATAGGTGCTCGGACATATTGGCTGTTAGCTGTTGGCTAGAGATGCTAGTGCTCCTAGTGACACTAGAAAGGCTAGTGTCTTTAACTTCAGTGCTGACGCATTTTTGGGATGAGCTCATCTATGCTACTCTCAAGGAAATCACAAGATTCCTCCGTGGAGATCTTTGATTATCCAGCGAAGAACGAAAAAATTCCTCCGAAGTTTGATTTCTTTCTTCCGAACTTTCATTTCATTCTTCCGAACTTTTATTTCGGCTCTCCGTGGGGATTTTTTGTTTGCTCCTTGAAGAATCTCTATTTCCTCGGGAGAGAAGTCCCTAGAAGAGCAGATTATAATGCATTAACCCTGCCTCTAATCTCTGAAAAACATCTGATCGCCTACGAGTCGTAACGTGGAGGGCGTATTGTTGAGATAGAGAGCGCCTGTGCCAAGCCCTTGCGGACGGACTATCGGGTACTGGCTGACCCACTGAGCGATGGTGCTAAGCCCCACGTTTGACTCCAGCGCTGAGGTTGCCCACCAGCCGATGCCTCGCTCCTCGGCGAGTTCAATCCACTCATCGACCCCGCTATGGAGCGACGGCTTGAGGATGATGTAGTGCGGCTTGCCCTCGTCTAGTAGTTGCGCCTTGCGCTCTCGGCTGTGGATCCCGATGAGCTCCTCGTCGAGCGCTATGGGGAGTGGCGACGCTGCCGTGAGCTTGGCCAGCTCGTCCCACTGATCGCTCGCTGGAATCGGCTGCTCGATGGAGTGTAGGTGAAAGTCGCTCAGCCTTTTCAGCCGCTCCAGAGCCACCTCTGGGGCAAACGCTCCATTGGCGTCCACCCTTAGCTCCATCTCCTCAGGCGAGAAGTGCTGTCGCACGTAGCGGAGTAACTCTAGCTCTTCGGAAAAGTCTATTCCGCCGATCTTAAGCTTCAAGCATCGGAAACCTTGCGTCAACTTAGCTTTGATCTGCTCGTACATATAGGCTTTGTCGCCCATCCAGATCAACCCATTGATCGGAATACCCAGCTCGCCACGCGTGAAAGGGGTATCGCAAAAGGGCTTTACCGACCCCTCCTCACTACTGTGACCAGCAGCGATGAAGCTATTGATCGCCGTGGCTAAGCCAAAAGCGATAGAAGGATAGGGGCGTAGCGAAGCCACATCAAACTGATCAGGAGTCTGCGCCATCTGACCCGCCAGCTGCTCCAGTACCCCCTGATAGTTGGGCAGATCATCGCAACTGAGCTGAGTCATCGGGGCGCACTCGCCACAGCCCACATGACCTGCCTGCTCTAGGCTCTGGAGACGTAGGTAGTAGACCTGCTTCGTCTCGTACTCGCCACGGGAGGTCTTGGCTGGGCGACGGAAGTGCAGGGTGTACGGCTCCACGCTCATGGTCACCCGCTCAGCTATCTGTGGCAATAGCGCAGGGAGGTAAAGGATGCTCTCTTGTGGTGACATCGGTCGCTAGGGAAACTTGGGGTACTGTTCAAAGTTGGGCTTGCGCTTCTCCAGGAAAGCGTTCTTACCCTCCTGCGCTTCGTCCGTGAGGTAGTAGAGGAGCGTCGCATCGCCCGCCAGCTCTTGGATACCCGCCTGACCGTCCAGCTCAGCATTGAGTCCCGCCTTGATCATGCGGAGGGCGAGCGGACTTAGCAGCATCATCTCCTCTGCCCACTGCACGTACTCATCTTCCAGCTGGTCGAGAGGCACCACTTTGTTGACCAGCCCCATGTCGAGAGCCTCCTGAGCGGAGTATTGGCGACAGAGGAACCATATCTCACGCGCCTTCTTTTGTCCCACGACACGAGCCAGATAGGAGGAGCCAAAGCCCGCATCGAAGCTACCCACACGGGGCCCCGTCTGCCCGAAGATAGCATTCTCCGAAGCGATCGAGAGGTCGCACACCACGTGGAGGACATGTCCGCCACCGATGGCGTAACCATTGACCGCAGCGATGACTGGCTTGGGGATACTGCGGATCTGCTTCTGCACGTCTAGGACACTCAGGCGAGGCACGCCGTCCTTGCCAATGTAGCCACCCCGCCCCTTGACGTTTTGATCTCCGCCAGAGCAAAACGCCTTGTCGCCAGCGCCCGTCAGGACCACCACGTTGATGCTCTGATCCTCACGGCAGATGCGCAGAGCGTCGCTCATCTCGGCCGTCGTGGTCGGCGTAAAGGCGTTGCGGTAACGCTCACGATTGATCGTGATACGAGCGATACCGTTGTAGTAGTCAAAGAGGATATCTTCATACGCTTTGAGGGGCTGCCACACCCTTTGGTTCTTTTCACTCATAACTCTTCTCTTGGTTGTAATTGCTTGAAATAGGTCTGTAGTTCGGCGATCTCATCCTCTGAGGTGACGAAAGCCTCAAGGAGGCGAGGACGCTCGGCAGGACCGACGAAGTGAGCCATCGTCTCCTCCAGCTCGCTTGCCTCGTGCACCGACAGGTACTCCCAGCCACAGCTTTCCACCCAGCCCTGCGCTCGTAGCTGATGCTCGGCAGTGATGTAGCGTTGCGACAGTGGGTCCATCTCTAAGGTCGGCAGGCTCTGGAAGATGCTCCCTCGCTGGTTGTTGAGCAGGAGCACCCGCACATTGCTCCCCACCTCGGGGAGCCACAGCGCATTGAGATCGTAGAAGAAGCTCAGGTCTCCGATGACGATGAAGTGGCGCTCCTCGGCTCTCTGGCGGGCAAAGCCTAAGGCGGTTGAGAGCGAGCCCTCTATGCCACTGGTGCCTCGATTGCAAAGCGTGAGAAGCCGGCGAGGCTTGCGGAAAAGCTCCGCATAGCGCACCGACGAACTGTTCGCAAGGTGTAGCACACAAGGCTCTTCGGGCAGATGACTCAGAAGGTTTCCCACCACGGCCAGAGAACTGTAGCGTGGCGTCGGTGACGGCAGTCGGTCAATTCGCTCTCGCCACTGAAGGGCATAGGGAGAGCTAGCGTGACCAGCCAAGCCTTGCGCCAGCGTCTCAAGGAATGGCTCCACAGGAGCGTTGATCTGATCGGTGAGACTGCAAAAGAGATCCACCACACTGGGATCAGGCGACAGGTGCCACGTCTCCTGTGGCGGATAGTTGCGCAGGTACTGCTTCATCTTGTTGGAGACGATATGCCCTCCGAGGGTGATCAGCAGGTCGGGCTGTAGGGCTCGTCGATCCCCTTCGCTGAGTGACGCTAGAAGTGCATCGAGCGAACAGATCGTCACGGACCTGTTGGAGAGCGACTCGCCGATGCAGAGGAACTGCTCCCGCAAGCTTTGCGGAAAGACCGCCCCTGCGCTAGTCGTAGCCGTCCAACTCTCCTGTCCGACCAATATCATCTTACGCTCGAACGTGGCTAGCCTCGCTAGCAACGGCTTGACCGCCTGCGCATCCACCCCACACGGACAGAGTTGCTTGATGTGGCGTCCTGGCTGCATTCCGATGGGTCGACTATTGCTTGGCTCTGCTGGAGTTGGCGGGAGCAAAGATACGCTCGGGTCGCTGATCGGGACATTGATCTGTACGGGTCCAGGGAGCGGAACCAGTGCTGCGAGGAGCGCTTCGTTGATCAGACGATTGCAGTACCACCGTTCCTCCTCGGTGTGTGGCTCGGGGAGCTGTACCGCTTTGCGCACCAGTGAGCCGAAGAGTCCTGACTGAGGAAGCGTTTGCCCCGCCCACTGCCCGATCCATCGCTCGGGTCTATCGGCCGATAGGACAACCAGCGGGACACCCTGATAGTAAGCCTCAGCGACTGCTGGGTGAAGGTTTGCCACCGCCGTGCCAGAGGTGCAGCAGACCACGACCGTCCTATGCGTGGCGAGAGCCAAGCCAAGGGCGTAGAAGCCTGCGCTGCGCTCATCGATGATCGAGTGACAGGTCGCCCCCGAGAGGTAGTGGCTGAGCGCATGCACGAGTGGTGCGTTGCGACTACCTGGGCAGAGCACCACGTCACGCACGCCGTGTGCTTGAAGCAGAGCGATTAGTTCGCTGATCACAGGATTGTCCATCGGTATCATTGCGCTCCTCCCTCTTTTACCTTATAAGACTATGTATTGCCGAGAGCTTGTGCAGGACCTCCTGCCACTCGCTCTCAAGGCTTGATCCACGCACGATGCCGCCTCCCGCATAGAGCCGTAGCAACTGCTCAGGGAGCAACTGCAGACAGCGTATCTGGACAAAGAGGTCAACACACCGATCAGGCTCGTACCACCCCAGAAAGCCGGCATAGTAAGAGCGCTCTGCAGACTCCTCCTCGAGGATCAGACGCTGCGCCACTC
>NZ_CAMYEZ010000067.1 GCF_947254915.1 uncultured Porphyromonas sp.
CGCTGTAACCTTTGATACAACGGACGCACAGATCGTGCGTCCCTACAAAGGGCTACTCGTCCGAAGCCTCCGACACCACACCCTCGAGGAAATCAAAAATCTCCAGCGAGCAAACAAAAATCCTCCACGGAGCAATAAAAAAATTCTTCCGAACTTTCATTTCATTCTTCCGAAGTTTGATTTCATTCTTCCGAACTTTTATTTCCCGGCTCGGTGGAGAATTTTCGTTTGCTCCCTGGAGATTCCCGATTTCCTCGGGAGAAATAGATGTCAACGGAAATGTAGGAGTCTAATGCAACAGTCTCTGATTGCAAATAGCTCGGGGACAGGTGGACTGTCGGCTAGAGACACTAAAAAAGGCTACAGCGTCTAGCTAAAACTGGAAGTAGATGAAGGGCTGCACGCCACTGCTCTGGAACTGGATGACGAGCAGCACGACGAGGGCGAAGAGGAGCGCCTGACCGATGAGTGGCATGCGACTGATGCTACGCTCGAGAGGTCGGAAGGTGCGCTGCGGGATGAAGTGCGCTACGAAGCCTAGCACGATGAGCGTCACGACGAGCCAGTAGCCCTCGATGAATTGCGGGATGATCTCAGGGTGAAACTCATACCGTATCATCTCAAACATTTGCCCGATGCCCTCCATCGTCGGCATACGGAAGAAGATCCAGGCGAAGCAGACGAAGTGGAAGGTGAGGATCATCCCGAGGTAGCGTCTGAAGCGTCCCATGGAGGCTCCGTCAAGGCGTGCCCACGGGCAGATCTGCATATAGAGCTTGTGCAGGGCGAGCGCGACACCGTGCATACCGCCCCAGAGGATGAAGCGCAGGCTAGCTCCGTGCCACAGCCCACCGAGGAGCATCGTGACGAGGAGGTTGAGATAGGTGCGCAGGCGACCACGACGACTGCCCCCGAGCGGTATGTAGAGGTAGTCCCGCAGCCAGGAGGAGAGGGAGATGTGCCAGCGTCGCCAGAACTCGGTGATGGTGGCGGAGCGATAGGGCGAGTCGAAGTTGATATTGAAGCGGAATCCGAGCCAGAGGGCTATGCCGATAGCCATATCGGAGTAGCCGGAGAAGTCGCAGTAGATCTGCAGGGCGTAGCCGTAGATGGCCATGAGGTTTTCGAAGCCACTGTAGAGAGTGGGGGCGTCGAAGACACGGTCCACGAAGTTGAGCGAGATATAGTCGGAGATGATCGCCTTCTTGATGAGCCCCGAGAGGATCAGGAAGAGCCCCTCGCCAAACTCTTGCTGGGTGACTCGTATCGGTCTATAGATCTGCGGGATAAAGTCTTTGGCACGTACAATAGGTCCCGCCACGAGCTGGGGAAAGAAGGAGACGTAAAAGAGGTAATCCACCCAGCGTCTCAGCGGGCGTATCTCGCCGCGGTAGATATCGATGACGTAGCTAAGCGACTGGAAGGTGAAGAAGGAGATGCCGACGGGGAGGAAGATGTCTAGCGGGCCTAGCTGTGTGGCGGTCATTTCGCTGACTCCTACCAATCCCCCGATCCACTGTACGAGCGGAGTGAATAGCTCCAGGAGGAAGTTGGTATACTTAAAGTATCCAAGCATTCCGAGGTTGAAGCAGAGGGAGAGGATGAGCCAGCGTCGCTTGACTTTGCGCTCAGGAGTGCCCGCTATGAGGTGGCCGATGATGAAGTCGACCGTGGCGGTCATGATGAGGATGAGGGCGTAGTAGCCACTGCTCTTGTAGTAGAAGAAGAGCGAGAAGCAGACTACATAGATGATCCGTGCCAAGGTAAGCCTACGCAATAGGTAGTAGAGTGGTAGGAAGAGCAGGAAGAGGACTAGAAAGAGTCCACTATTGAAGAGCATCGGAGCTGCGCTGTCGTAGGTGAGTAGCTCGGCAGCTCGTGAGAGATAGGGGGTGAGCATACGATTAGTCTTCGGAGGCTTGAGAGGTAACGTGTGTGTCGCACTGGCGCCACTGCTCATAGTTGGCTTGGAGGGCAGTTGCGATGGTCTCTCCTACCTTATTATAGCCAGCAGCGGTCAGGTGGACGCGGTCTCCTGAGAGGATGCCATCGGAGAGCAACTGTCCGGCTCCCGCAGCTCCGCCGAAGTGGGCGAAGAGATCGATATAGCCACAACCGAGTTCGCGAGCTTGCTGCTGCAACTCGTCAGCAACGAGCTGACAATTGGTATTAGCACGGTAAGTAGTGCGGTAGACGGTGCGACGACGTCTACGCTTGCCACGACGCCTTTTGTGGGCTGTGCGGATCTTCTGATAGTTGGCCAGAGGCGAGGTGAGGACGATGGCGCAGTCGGGATTGCTCGCTCGGAGGCTTTGGACCATTCGTGCGACCTCTGCACCAAAGCCGTTACGACTGAAGCTTCTCGAGACCGATTCATTGGTTCCCAGCGAGAGGATGATCAGCCGAGGGCGCAGGATGGCGACGGAACTGGCGAAGGAGCCCTTGCCATAAGTGTAGTAGGTGGCTCCATTGTAGCCGATGGTATGGACGAGCACGCCACCACTACTGCGTTCTAGGCTGGCGCCATACCAGACTGCCGAGGCGGGCGCAATCACCTCTGCCGAGCTAACGTAGCGACCCACGAGGAGCGTGTCGGTGACGATAGGCTCTCTAGTCAAGGTGTCCTGAGCAAGCGTGCGGAGGCTATCGCCAGACAAGGTGAAGGGTCCCGTCTCCCGCTGGCGATAGATGACGATGCGGTCGAAGGTTTGACCGCCACCACACTGGAAGGTGTAGGTGATGTCTCCGCTTTCCTTAGTCTGCAGTACCATCCCCGTGGGGCTCTCACGATTGTAGTCTCTTTCGGTGATCTTAATGCCCGAGGTACCAGCAGAGGAGGCGCGTACATTGGTATGGATAGGCGGATTGGTACCCAGCAGACGAAAGGGTGCGACCCAGCCGATCCCGCCATCGCCCCAGCGCTGCGCAAAGCTCTTGCGAATCGGTTTTGTGAAGTGTCCCGCCTGTACGTGCGAATCTCCAAGGTGGATGACTGAGACGGTCTGTGCGGTAGCCTTCGCCTGGTCACAAGCGGACCAAAGCTGATCGAGGTACCCATCGGGGGCTACGAGTTGTGGCTCCCTTTGAGCCAAGAGCGTCTGCGCCAAGAGGAGCAGGCTCCCGACGAGGGTACAGATGATACGTATCACTCTATTTGC
The DNA here is from genome assembly GCF_947254915.1 of uncultured Porphyromonas sp. Taxonomy (GTDB): domain Bacteria; phylum Bacteroidota; class Bacteroidia; order Bacteroidales; family Porphyromonadaceae; genus Porphyromonas. The sequence goes on from NZ_CAMYEZ010000067.1 coordinate 3,159, forward strand.
TATCATCGCCTATCAAGTCTGCAGTGAGTAGTTTAGCGAGCTGCGTACCGCCCGCCATGGAGATGTGGGTGTAGTCTTTTGCGGCCCAGCCTTTGTCTACAAAGCCTTTGATGCCACCGAGCGAAGCCATCGCCTCATGCGTATTCCAAAAGAGGAGACCGTAGCGCTGCGCTAGACGGTGCTGTATGCGGAGCACCCGAGTCACCCCATTGAGCGGATGGATCTCGCCCTCGTGGAGCGTGGCTCGGTCAGAGAGCGACATGAGGAGGATGGTGGCGTGTGGGTAGAGCTGCTGGATATGCTCGATGCTCTTAGCCATGGCATCGTAGTACCACTCGTAGCTGTCGTTATTGTCCTTAGGGCTTAGCACGTTGAGCCCATAGGAGAGGATGATCAGGTCGTAGGGTCGGAAGCGTGAGAGCTGTGCCGTCAGGGCTGAGGAGACGGCTGTGAGCTTCGTACCTGAGGAGCCACGGAGGCTGTAGTTGTCCACAGAGATACCTGTCATACTGTCGAAGCAGACGCCATAGAAGCGTGTGCCATCGCCACCCCCAGTAGCTAGCTCAAACTGCTTGACCGCACTGTGCGGGAAGGTGTACTCGGCCAGGGCTCCGTGACTGGCGGGCAACTCGACGTGCTGACGCTCGCCTCCGTTGATGCCGTAGGTGATGGCGACGGGGATCGTGTCGCTGACGTAGTGGAGCGTGACACGATCGGCATTGGTTAGCTTGTAGCTTGTGGAGGCGCTGGCGGTAGCTGTGGCAAAGGTTTCGGAGAGTGTGAAGAGCGTTCGGGAGTCGCTTTTACTAGCAAATGTTTGTCGCCAAGCCCCCTCGAAGCGTTGCTGGATGCTTTGCCTAAAGCGCGACACGGGCGAGGTGAGCGGGACGTAGCCGACACCTTTGCCACCATACCTCTGCTGGAGCGCCTGACGAAAGGGCGCCACCAAGATGTCGCCCTCGATAAAGGAGTCGCCGACGAAAGCGATCCGTACGCTCCTAGATCGTCCCTCCCGCAGGGCCGCCCGGAGACGACGCAACGCACTCTGCCCCTCGGAGTAATCCATCAGACGACTGGAGAGCTCTAGCGGTGTAAGGGTGTCGGTTGTCACGCCTTTGCTATTCGTAGAGTCGATGGCGTGGAGCTCCGTAGCGGTCGTATCGTTTGCCGTCTGCAATGGTATGGAGAGCGTCTCGTACGACTGGTTTGTCGTCGTGTTGAGGAGGTCGCTCAGCGGGTTGAACTCCTTGAACTGATAGCCAGCAATTGGCCCGAGAGCGACGAGTAGCTCCGATAGTCCGTACGCTAGTAGCCCGCCAATGAGTAGTAGCCCGAAGCTACGATAGAGATGATTCCTTCTTTTCATGAACTATAGAAAGCCTATCAACGCTTGGCTTGGCTCTCAGCCTCTTTGCGTCGTGCCTCTTGAAGCAACTTGTCCGCCTCAACGAGCTGATCGTAAAAGGGAGCTCCGAAGGCTGCGATCAGAGGCTCACGAACGAACTGGTAGACCTTGATGCCGAGCTTGCGCCCTCGCTCTACGGCTGCCTGACAGATGTCCCAGCGGTCGTAATGGAGGGAGGAGAAGTACTTGAACTGACGCACACGGATTGGGTAAAGGCGACAACTGATCGGCTTCTCTAGATGAATCTCGGGATGGGTCGAGGTGTACCACTCGATGGCACAGCGCACCCCTTCGGGAGGCGTGGGGTGGAGCGTGAAGGCGCAGTTCTCATCGTTGACTATGGAGAGAACCTGTTCACCAGTAATATCAATGTAGCTGACTCCTTGATGATGAAGTATCTCACGCGCTTCGGGGGCTAGGTGCGGCTCAAGGAGCGAGAGGTGGCGTCGGTAGCTTTGGCACTCACGCGCTGTGGCTGGAGGCCCCGCATCGCCATGCACACAACAAGCGCCACGGCATACAGCGTAATCGCAGGCGAAGTACTCCTCGAGGATCTCGAAGCTCACCACCTTGTCGTCAATCTGTATCACAGCTCTGCTGGCGTTAAGGTTATCATCAGTGCTTTGCCATCGCCTGGAGCCACGCTCAGCGGGAGCGTCTCGGCAGGGATTAGTAAAGCTTCGTGGGGAGCGAGTCGCCACGTCTCACTTTCGTCACCGCATAACGCAAGAGTTCCTGAGATGCCCACGAGGATTGCACAGCTCGCCCCGTCTGTCGTGATGGTTTGAGAGAGATCTGGCTTAGCCGTCACCTCGTGACAGACGAAGTGTGGCGTGCCGAGAGGCAAGTGGCGAGCGTCCAGCCGATGTGGCTCTAGCGTGGCACTGCGAAGCGCCTCGTCAATGTGTAGCGTTCTCTTGGCGCCCTCGTCGTCTACTCGGTCGTAGTCGTAGAGGCGGTAGGTAATGTCGCTCGTGTCCTGCACCTCAATGAGCATCGTCCCCGCACCGAGTGCGTGGATCGTGCCAGCGGGTAGAGCGATCGCTTCGCCAGTCCTCACTGGCTCCCAGTGCAGGTAGTCCATCAGCGTAGCGCGCTTGGTGATGTCTCGCAGGGCATCGGCGCTCATCGGTTCGGTCAGTCCGAGGCATATACGGCTCGTCGGCTCCGTCTCTAGGAAGTACCAGATCTCATCTTTGCCACCCTCCTGTGGCGATGGGTGCACCTGCACCGAGAGGTCGGTCGCAGCGTCCAGTAGTTTGATCAATAAGGGGAAAGCGCCTCCGCAACGTGCCGTCTGTCCTTGTCCTAGTAAGCGATCTCCATAGCGTGCGACCAAAGCATCTAGCGAAGCTCCCTCGTAGTCGTCCCCCTCAGTGGGTGTCTCCTGCCCTGCGAGTGCCGAGAGTAGCCACACCTCACCGACCTGCTGGTCCCCTCCTGTAGGGGCCAGGCGACCGCCACCCCATATCTTGTGATAGTATTGGGGTGTACAGCGAATGGGTGTGAGCTTACGAGACATATTATTAACGAGCCGACGGCACTACTCCACTTCGTCTTTTGGTTGCTCCTCCGCACGGCGCTTCTGCTCGGTGCGGTAGCGCCGATGCCATATCCAGGCGAGGAGAGCGATCACCACGAGCGTACCTATACTGGAGCCGACACGAATCCAGTCAAAGGGGGTGCGCTGTAGGATCCATACCCACACGTTGAGGGCGATCCACCAGATGAGGAGGAAGTAAAGCTTGATGCGGTCTCTGCGAAACATAGCTAAGCTTTCTTCTCGGGTGGTACCTGACGTACGTAGTGTGCCATCTCGTGGGGGATGATCATCGAGAGCTCCATAAAGCCGGCGTACTCTCCATTTTCGTACCAGGGGATCTGGTAGATGAGCTTCTTCTTATCTCCCTTTTCGATGGTGTAGACATGCTTCGTCTGGTGCGCCATCATGTTGGCCAGCATCGAGCGTGCAGGCTCGGGGTGGCAGTCGAGGACATTCTTGCCGATCAAGCTTTGACCAGGCTTGAGATTGACCTGACGAGACTGTTCGTTCATCTCTATAATGCGTCCCTCACGGTCACAGATTGTGACCGCTACGTCTGCCTCTTCAAAGAATGGTATCATGCGATTGTATCAATTAGTCGTGATGGTACGGCTCTCCCCGTAGTATCGTGCAGGCTCGGTAGATCTGCTCAACAGCAAAGAGACGCACCATCTCATGCGTTAGCGTCAAGCGACTGAGAGACCAAGCTTGCTGCCCGTAGCGCTGCTTGAACTCAGGCGTAAAGCCATAAGGTCCGCCCACCACTAGGAGGAGTCGCTTGGCACCGCTATTCATATAGCGCTGTAGCTGCTCCGCCCACTGACGGCTCGTGTACTCCTTGCCACGCTCATCCAGCAGGACCACCAGATCACTCGGTGCGATTACAGATGCGATCGCCTCGCAGGTTGCCTGCTGCTGATTAGCTATGGAGGCTTGTTGCTTACGTCGCTTAGGGTCGGGTAGCACCTCTAGATCAAAGGGTATATACCCCCCGATGCGCTGCCGATACTCCTCGATAAGGCGGTGTAGCTCTGGCGAAGAGGTCTCACCCACTACGAGGAGTGTCGTACGCATAAATATGTAAGGCTAACTCTTAGAAAGGTAGGTCGTCAGCGTTGTCTCCAGCGGCTGGGTCAAAGGATCCGCCAAACTGATTCTGCGCACCAGCCTCAGGAGCTTGCGAAGCGAAGCCCGTGCTAGGAGTGGCACTCTCTACGTAAGGAGCTTTGCCCGCAAAGGGATCAGCCTCTGGTGCAGCGGCTGCTGTCTGGTCTACCTTGGAGACACTGTAAGCGGTCACGTCTGTGTACCAGCGCTCCATATACTCACGGCTCTCTACGTCAAAGCGAACCTCAACCAGGTCACCCTCCGTCAGTGGAAACTCGTCAATACGATTATTCCAAATGTTGAAGCAGATGGTGCGTGGGTACTGTGATTCAGTCTCAATGACAAAAGCGCCCTTGCGCCAAGCGTTGCCCGACTTACTGACACCCTCCTGCACAGGGAGGATACGTATGACGGTGCCTCTTGCGATGAGTGGGTTGGGGCGATTATTATTGCTGTCCATATCTAGTCTATAAGTTATTTAGTTATTAGTCGGTAGAGGATAGTACTATCGGAGTGTCGGGGCAAAGCCTATGATCTCTCTGACCTCTTCGATCGTCTTGCGAGCGCTCTCACGCGCCTTCATAGCGCCCTCGGTAGCCACCTTGTGTAGCTGAGCCTTGTCGCTAGAGAGCTCTAGGATCCGCTCACGGATTGGGGCTATCGCTGCGATCAAGTCAGTCGCTAGTTGCTTCTTCAGATCTCCGTAGCGTATTGAGCAGTTCGCATAGCATTGGCGAAAGTGTGCCACCGTCTCAGGTGTGGAGACCAAATCCATAATGGTGAAAAGGTTTTCCACGGGCTCCGTAGGCTTGCTGTTTGGCTCCGTAGGGCCAGCGTCCGTCACAGCGCGCATCACTTTCTTAGAGATAGACTTATCGTCCTCGTAAAGGTAGATCGCATTGCCCTCGCTCTTGCCCATCTTGCCCGAGCCATCAAGCCCAGGCACCTTGATCGGCTTAGACATAGCGGTCCACGAGGCAGGCTCCGTAAAGTACTCCACCCCGTAGATCGTGTTAAAGCGACGGGCGAAGCGACGCGCCATCTCCATGTTTTGCTCTTGATCCTTGCCCACAGGCACCTTGACAGCACGCTGCAGTAGGATGTCAGCCGCCATCAGCGTTGGGTAGGTCAGCAGACCCGCATTGACATTGTCTGGTTGCTTGCGCGCCTTCTCCTTAAAGGTCGTCGTACGCTGTAGCTCCCCCAGATAAGCATTCATATTTAGATATAGGTAGAGCTCCAGCACCTCTGGCACATCGCTCTGGCGATAGAGGACCACCTTGCTCGGGTCCAAGCCACAGGCGAGGTACTCAGCGAGGATTGTATCCGTATCCTGCACGATGTCTCCCGGGTGGGGGTGCGTCGTCAGCGAGTGCCAGTCAGCGATAAAGAAGTAGCAATCGTACTGCTCCTGCATCTCTAGGAAGCTACGCATAGCTCCGTAGTAGTTGCCTATATGTAGATGACCGGTGGGGCGTATACCGCTGACGACTCGTTCCATACTGATTCTGTTCACTCTATTTATTGTATAGCTATAGCACAAAGGTAGTACTTTTTACGCTCTTGGAGCAACTGTGCACGGGATCTATAGTAGCCCCTCATGCCACACATTCAGCAGATGTAGCTATTCAAGCCCTGAACGGCCACTTTAATTGCAAAGAGCTAGTATCAAAATACCAACGATTGGGTACCCAAAAGGTCATCACACCTAGCACCTTTGAGATACCTTTGGAGATTCAAATGCGGAGAGGACAATGATGATGGCTTTACCATCAGCAGCTAGCTCCTCTCCCGCTAGATCCATCTACATACAGTAAAAACAAGTTGATATGAAACGAACTTTTATCGCCCCGCTACTCACGCTCGGGCTACTGCTCTGGGGGCTACTGGCTCTTCCCGCTAAGGGGACTGCACAGGCTCCAGCAGACGCTACCACCACAGCACTTAGACAGTCTCAGGGCTGCTACATCAAGCTCACCACAGCACGCGCAGTCGGTGAGACTATTGATATGAAGCTCATCTCTGTAAATCCTAGACTCAAAGACATAACTATTGAAGGCGTCAAGGAGGCTCCCCAGATCGGCAATAAGAAGGTGAAGTACACACTCACCAGTCAGACCATCGTACTGAGAGGATCCATCAAGTCCTTTGACTGTACCAAGAGTCAGATCACCAAAGTCGAGTTAATCCAGTGTCCTACGCTTGAGAGCTTCCTCCTCGGAAATAATCAAATCACCGAGCTAGACTTAACCGCCTGCGTCAAGCTGTCAGACTTCAACTGCTACAACAACCAGCTCACCAAGCTGGATCTCACTCCCCTCAAGAAGCTCAAGTGGTTCAACTGCTACGGCAATAAGCTCACCAAGCTAGACTTAACCTCCTGTCCTGGAGTCTCAGCCATCCGCTGTCAAGACAACCAGATCTCCGAGATAGTTATCCCTCAGGGCTCTCTCCTCTCTGCTATTGACTGCTCTAAGAATCAGCTCACCAAGCTAGACATGTCTCACTGCACCAAGCTCAGAAGTCTCAATTGCAGTGACAACCTACTCACCGAGCTAGACCTCTCACAGAGTTCTGCACTAGACAATCTCGTCTGCTACAATAATAAGATACGAGGCAAAGCGATGACCCAGCTTATCAAGAGTCTCGCTGACCGCTCGCAGAAGAGTACCAAGGGCAAGTTTAAGGTACACTTTAACCCTACCCAGCGACCTCAAGATGGCAATGTATGCCTCAAGAGTGACGTCGCTCTTGCGACCAGCAAGCACTGGGTCGTATCCTATGCTGATCAAGACTTAAACGACCCAGCCTACGAAGGCGAAGAGGATCCCCAACACCAGCAAGCCACCATCACCCTCACCACGAGTCGCCCCATAGGTCAGAAGATCTCTCTAATGATCAAGGCTGAGGACGACTTCACCGTCGAGGGGGTCGATGGAGTACCTTTTGATGGATCCTATATCAAGTACACCCTCACTAGCCAGACCATTTCCATACGTGGGCGCATCACACAGCTCGCTTGCTGGGGTAATGATCTCACAGCGATCTCACTTGAGAACTGCCAGGATCTGACGATACTAACCTGCTCATCCAATAAATTGACCACCCTAGATCTCTCGCACTGCCCCAAGTTATCACTCCTAGGCTGTGCTAGGAATCAAATCCACGGTGAGGCTATGAAGGCTCTCGCCGAGAGTCTCCCTGATAGGAGCAACAAACAGCCTGGGCTCTGGCAGGTGCATAAGTCTCTAGACAAGATAGCCGAAGATGGCAACATATGTCTCAAGAGCGACGTAGCCATTGCGACGCAACGGGGGTGGCGAGTCGTCTTCTCAGAGACCAACGAGGACTACCCTGGAGCTGATCCCAGCGCATCAACCTATACGGTAGACCTCAAGATTGGCACTGGCGGTACAGCCTCTATCACAGGCTACTCAGACCTAAAGGCAGTCCCCCTGGGGACCACGCTTACAGTCGTTGCATCCCCAGATGAGGGATACAAGCTCGCGCAGATACTTGTCAATGAGGTAGACTACACCGAGAGCAAGAGCTTTGTCGTCAAGAGACCAACGATAGTCCAGGTGACTTTCCAGAAGGCAGATCGCATCGAGTGCGTCACAACGCCAGCTCTAGAGATTTACCCCAACCCTGTCACAGACTATCTACTCGTACGAGGTGGAGCTAGCGATGCCCTACTACAGCTATACGATGCTGCGGGAGCGCTCGTCCTGACAGGTCAGACCAACAGCCAAGGCACCGCCACGCTAGCACTCGGCTCCATCCCTAGCGGGCTGTACATCCTAGTCGTAGGCGACCAGACTATCTCCGTTCTAGCCGCCAGGTAGAGCAAGGCCAGACCTACGGCCTATCTATAAAGAAGGGAGACGCTCCAACAGTGGAGTGTCTCCCTTCTCATTTGTATCGCAGTCTTGTTGAGTGACTCGGGTGGGATTCAAACCCACGACCTTCAGAACCGGAATCTGACGCTCTATTCAGCTAAGCTACCGAGCCTTCAATCATCGCTACAAAGGTACAAAATATCTTGTGATGCGGAGAGTTTGTAGCGAACCACTCATACGAGTACACCTCCCCACCTCCGTTGATCCCAATCTCTCCCGAGGAAATTCCCGATAGCTACCGAGGAAATGAAAATCCTCCACGGAGGGCCGAAATAAAAGTTCGGAAGAATGGAATGAAACTTCGGAAGAATGAAATAAAAGTTCGGAAGAATTTTTTTATAACTCCGTGGAGGATTTTCGTTTTCTACCGAGGCATTTTCGATTTCCTCGGAGGTTTGGTGTCGGAGGCTTCGGACGAATAGCCCTTTGTAGGGACGCACGATCTGTGCGTCCGTTGTATCAAAGGTTACAGCG
>NZ_CAMYEZ010000068.1 GCF_947254915.1 uncultured Porphyromonas sp.
ACCGTCAAACACCCCCTCCGTGCGCTTCCACAGCGCACTTCCGCACGATCTCCTCTTGTGTTTCACTTGATACTGAAATGTGCGTTGACATGTTTTTTCTTATCTTTGCCAATGTCAGAATAAACATTAAATAATCAAGACTTCTATTTTGAATGCTTATGGATCGAAAGGCTAATATACTGTACAATGCGACTCATCTTCTTTCGTCGTGCGTTGGAATGCTGGTAGCGTGTCTGCTCTTTTTGAGTCCTATGGGTGCTCTCTCTGCGCAGCAGACTAGTGTGATGAGCCCTCATCGGATTGAATTAACGACAAACAAATCCGATGCTGTGACAGTTAAGCTAGCCACGACCCAAGAGGGATCCCAGATTACCCTACAGCGAGGCTCGTGGACTCAATCAGAAATTGTGGGGACAAAAGCCAAAGAGCTGCTCATTGAGGGCTCAGGATCCAAGATAGAGATCATCGGATCTGTCAGTACACTAACCTGCACTGCTGGAGGCATTACGAGTTGTGTAGCTAATCAGGAGCAAGAGACCCATCCGCTAAAGAAACTCATTCTCTCTCAAAACGAGATAACCTCCTTTAGCATAGCTTCATTCCCAGAGTTAAGTGCTCTATCTCTCCAGGCATGTGGACTGGAGCGTATAGACCTCTCTGTAGGCTCTCGGCTCACAAATATCAATCTTAATGACAACAAGCTCCAAGAGCTAGACCTCTCTGGGTGTCCGCTACTGACACGAGTACAATTTGCAAACAATGGGCTCGACGCTTGTGCCCTAGATAAGATTTACGCGACCTTGCCTACACTGCATACCCCAGCGAGTAAGGTAAATCTAATTAACGCAAAGAGCAATGATACTAATGAAGCTAAGACGAGCAATACTGAGATAGCCGTCGGTAAGAACTGGCGACCACAAACCCCAGGCGATGGCTCTGGTTGCTTGCCCCCTCAGATTACGCTTGAGACTCGACAACGGACTGAGCAGATATACTATTTGCGTTCAGCGGAGAGTGGTCCCGTCTCCTTTGATATAGACTGGGGGGATGGGCATTTGCAGCACTATGAGATGATGCAAGAGACGTCAGGAGCTAGGCTAGAGGTGAAAGGTACTCCTCTCGGAGATAAGCTGACATTCTTCGGAGACTGGATCCACTTTGAGGCAAATGGAGCTGGCATTACTGCTATCAATACTTCTTATGCTCCTAATCTTATAGCTCTCTACCTACGTCGTAATGATCTTACTGAGCTGGACCTATCTAACAACCAAAAACTGCTCAAGCTCTACCTGCGAGGCAACCAACTATCTTCAATTAATTTGGAGTCAACGCCTCTACTAGAGGAACTCTACATACGAGAGAATAATCTTAAGAGTATAGACCTGTCTAGCGTTCCCGCCCTGCGAGAGCTAGCTCTATCTCACAATCCCCTAAAAGCTCCGATAGACTTAAGTCATACACCAAGGCTTGTCAAGCTATACCTTGGAGGGTTAGGACTAAATCAGATAGACCTCTCTAGTTGCCCAGAGCTATACCAATTTGAGGCTGAGAGAAATCACTTAGAGAGTATTGACATAAGCCACTGCCGTAAGATTGGTATCATAAAGATTGCGCACAATAACTTTAACGCCTCTTCGCTGACGGAACTTTATCAGAGCCTTCCGAAGCCAGACAGAAAAGTAGACTGGATTAATCTGACCATCGAGGAAAATCCTGGAGCTACTACCAGCTACACAGATATCGCTATAGCTCATGGGTGGCGAGTAGATGTAGTGGGAGATGGGTCTGGAGCTCTTGCACTGCCACCACATCTCCTATTGGAGACCAAGAGGGGCTATTATGACAAAATCAACCTTAAGGCGCAAAGCCGACAGCCGCTACAGGTGTGGGGCGCTACACTTACGGAAAGTGAAGAGTATCAGCTATACGCATCCAAGATCTTAATCGTTGGAGAGATAGAGGAGCTGAACGTGGCAAAGTCCGACCTTGTCAAGCTTACTACGCAACACGCTCCAAGTCTAGAGAAGTTAGACTGCTCCGAAAATCATCTTGAGTCACTAGATGTAAGTTCATTTAAAGCTCTCAAGACCTTGCTCTGCTTTAGAAACAAGTTGACTCACTTGACGCTTACGGGCTGTCGTAATCTAGAGTGGCTAAGCTGTACGGACAACGTACTTACAGAACTAGACCTGTCAGGACTGTCACGTCTCAAGATCCTCTTTTGTACCTTTAATAAGCTTACTAGCTTATCTACTGAGGGACTCACAGGGCTTACGCTGCTAGACTGTGGCGCTAATCGCATCAAAAGCTTAGATCTCTCCAAGGCGCCAGCTATACGCGAGCTGGACTGCTCAAACAATAAGGTCCTTGACGACCTGTCTCTCCAGGGGTGTCAATCCTTAGCATCTTTAGATTGTAGTGGTAATGCACTAACTCATCTCTCCTTAGAAGGCCTGACTAGACTAGAGCAACTGAAATGCTACAGAAATAGACTTACCGAACTAGACTTCTCATCCTCCTCCCGACTAAAGGCAGTCGTACTGGACTGCAATCAGATCGGAGAATATGCAATGGACAGATTGCTTCAGACGTTGCCTCAAAGGAGTGCTACTCAGCGTCCAGCAGCAGAGATACGTGTCTTAGATCTTAAAAATCCATCTGAAGCGAATGTATGTTTGCAAAGCTCTGTCGGGAAAGCTCAAAAGAAGAACTGGCTCGTTATGGCTTTTAATGGAGAGCGAGACATCCCCTATGAGGGTACGCCATCGGGGATCGTAACACTTCCCTCAAAGGGTGTGGAGAGCCCACTCTTTTATCCTACGATTACTGATGGTATAGTCCGTCTATCCGATAGCGCTCAGCAAATGATGGCTTTAAGTCCTCTCGACATATACAACCTATGTGGAGAGCATATCTTACGAATTGCCTCCACCAGTAGATGTCAAGAGATAGACCTCTCCACCCTTCCTTATGGAGCATATCTCCTAGCTCTAGGGGGCTACACGGCAATAATCACACTACACTAATCATAATTCCGTAAAGCTATGCAACATCTTCAACATTGTACCGTACACAAAGGAATTCTCGCATCCCCTCTCTCAGGAGCGATCTATCTCTTTCTAGCCCTCATCGTAGGGCTCGCCCTAACACCTCAACGACTCTTGTCGCAGACCACACAGGAGTCTGGAGAAAAGGGGTCTATCACTCTTATTACAACTAAAGCTATCGGTGAAACCATACTTCTTGCGATTGATGGGGAGGGAGATATAACGATTGAGGGTGTAAAAGAGTCTCCACAGATGGGACAATTTCCCTCTAGACGCTACACACTTACTCAACAGACGGTTACTATACGTGGTGATGTAACATTCCTTCGTGCTAACTCTGTAAAGCTGACCAGTGTGACACTGAGTAAATGCGACAAGCTGACTGAGCTGTATTGCCTTGGCAACGAGCTTACAGTTCTTGATTTGACAGACTGTCCCAACCTTCAAACTTTATGGTGTAATAACAACAGACTGACATCTCTAGACGTGTCAAAGTCTCCTAAGCTAGAGGGCTTATGGTGCTACAATAACCTTATTACAGACTTGAATCTGTCCAACAGCTATAACTTGAGTATGCTACAGTGCTATTGGAATAGACTAGAGACGCTAGACCTTAGTAAGTGTACTAAGCTACAGCATCTAGAGTGTCACCATAATAAGTTGTCAACACTAAACCTATCCTCATGCTCTGAGCTAGAGAATATCTTATGTGACAACAATGAGCTTACCTCACTAACCCTTCTCGCTGATAATCCTAAACTCAAGGTTATGACTTGCCATGACAACAAGTTACAGAAGCTTGTAATAGGTCATGCCCCAGCTCTAGAGGGAATCTATTGTTACAACAACCAGATTACAGAGATAGGCTTTCACGATACTCCTCTCCTGATGACGGTTATCTTCCATAATAATCAAATCAAGGGAGAAAAGATGACACAACTCGTCCAGAGTCTCCCTGATAGAACGAATGAATACTTCCCTGGCACCTTCATAGTTCACGCTACTCCAGAGACTCGCCCTCGGGAGGGAAATGTTTGCTTCAAAAGTGATGTCGCTTTGGCTCATCCGAAGAACTGGAAGGCTTACTACTATGGTGAAGGGTATGACTATATACCTTATGAGGGAGAAGATAATATATCTCCTATCCCTACGATTACGATGACCACGACTGCTAATGTGGGGGACAATATTATGCTCTCAATAAATGCAGAGGGGGAGCCAGAGGTAGAAGGTGCTGAGTTGAAGTTTGGCGGTATGGCCATTGTCAAGGCTCCTCAGATTACTATCCGTGGTCATGTTACGGGGCTCGACTGTTCGGATGCTCAGCTGACGGAGCTCAATGTATCTCAGATGCCTACACTCACTAAGCTGTGGTGTAACAACAACGCTCTGACAGCGCTTGACACGCACGCCCTAGCTGACCTAGAGATCCTTCAATGTACCAAGAACCAACTTACCGAACTAGATGTAACAGCTAATAAAAAGCTTCTTGAGCTAGACTGTAGTGAGAATAAAATAACCCAAATAGATCTTTCCTCGTGCGAAAAGTTGACGCTCTTCCTAGCATATCACAATGCGATAGGACAGATAGACCTCAGTCACAATGCAGAGCTCATCGGTATAGACCTGTCTGAGAATCAACTCTCGGCTCTCTCTGTTGCAACCAATCCTAAGCTAGAGACTATCTATTGTAATAGCAATGCAATCAAAGATCAAGCTATGAAGCAGTTTGTCTCCTCTCTACCAGACCGAACGGATCGGGAGAAGATGTGCAATCTCTTCGTCATAGACACCAAAAAACCCAAGGAGCAAAATGTGATCTTTAAGAAGCAGGTGCAAGAAGCTCTTAGTAAGCATTGGAAAGTTCTCAATTACTCTGCCGGAGATGAGGATGAGGCTGGCATCCCCTATGATGGCACGGAAGAGCCTGCGAGTCACCCTGAGAGCATCGTCTTAAAGACGGCAAAAGAGGACCTTTCTCTAACCATCGGTGCTTCCTCTGGGCAGGTGTACGTCAACTGGGGAGATGGAGTGTGGTCTCAAGCTACCGTCTCTGAATATGGTACGAGCGTCAAGGGAACACGTCGGGGTGAGCGAGTCGTCATATCGGGCGCAGACATCACTCGATTTAAGTGTCCTAACAACGACATCACCGAGCTCCTCCTCAACGAAGTGCCAGAGTTGCAAATCTTGCACTGTTACTCTAATGAGTTGAGTCGTATCGACCTCTCGAAGACTCCCCAGCTCAAGGAGCTTTACCTGCAGGACAATAAACTAAAGCAAATAAATCTCACTGCACTCACACATTTGAGTGACTTAAACGCCTCAAACAATGAGTTGTCAACGATCTCCTTGGAGGGAAATAAGGAGCTTGTATCACTCTCTCTCCTAGGGAATAAATTATCGTCCGTAGATCTTTCCTCCTGCCCTAAGCTTGAGGATGTGTCGCTTGGATACAATCAGCTCTCGGCACTTGATGTACGGAGTAATCCCAAGCTCTACTGGATTATTATCTACAAAAACAACTTCTCGCAGGAGGCTGTGAAATCTCTCTTTGAGAGCTTGCCCACAAGACCCGACAAGGATGGAACGATTAAGATTTTAGAGTCTAGAGATGACGAGATCCCCGAGGGCAATAAGTTTAACTCAGCAGACATTATTATTGCGATACAAAAAGGGTGGCGTGTGATGGATGGCACAGGAGAAATTCCTAGCGGACTCTCAACACTCTCTAGAGAGGGCGAAGCCGTACAGCTCTACAAGAGCGAGTCGGGTCTGACCGTTATGGCCCCATTCCCATGTCTTATATACTCCATCGAGGGTGTATGTCTAGGTCAGACGAAAGTCCCAGAGGATCAACTCACGAGGGATGAGTACCCATCTGTACTCCTCTTGAAGACTCCTCAGGGGGCAGTGCACAAGCTCCTGCTTTAACAGTCTATTATGAGATAAGTACTAGAGCGACCTTCCCTTGATAGGAGAGGTCGCTCTTATATTATTGTCAGGTAAACCTGCTACACTCGCTGATCTTGCTCAACGTTGGCTTTGACCCCTCCATTGACGCTCTGCAGGCTAAGAAGATCGTTCGTGCACTGACGAATAGGTTTGAGCATCGCCACTCCAAGACGCTCTTCAGTGAACGGCTCAATGGGTTGACCGAATATGAACAGGTTAAGGCAGACGAGTGGGGGGGGGATGTACGGACTCATACATCTCCGCTAAGTCCGATATCTCCTGGGGGATTTTCCCAATAGCTCACGAGGAAACGAAAATTCTCCACGGAGGGGCGAAATAAAACTTCGGAAGAATGAAATGAAACTTCGGAAGAGTGAAATCATAAGTCCGAAGAATCTTTCCGTATCTCCGTGGGGAATGAAAAGTTTCTACCGAGGAATATCCCGAATTCCTCCGTTCGTGCCCGTACGATCCACCCATCACACACCCCCGTCGTGCGCTCCCACAGCGCACTTCCGCCTAATCTTCCCCAAATCTCCGAGACCTCTCTGTTTTCATTGATGTGCTTTCAGTTTGTACCTTTGCGTCAGCTCGCAAGAGTTAGGCGAGAGACCGACATTGTCGCTTGAACACCACTATTCAGCCCCTTGGACTATGTTCTTTGGGACTGTCTCATTACTTGTGTTTTATCAGATGACGATAGTATCTGATGCTGTAGTAGAAGCTCCCTCTTGCGTGAGGTGTGGATACGAAAAAGCCCCCACGAGCGGTTCACGCTGTGAGGGCTTGCAGTCGGCTTGCGACTCGTCAAAGTAAAGCAAGCACTCGCTTCATCCTATGCTCCTAGTGGCTTGACTATCTCTACTCTCAGTCCTAGGGCTGAGATGATGCGGTAGAAGAGACCTACGCTAGGCTCCACAGAGCCAGTCTCTAGCTTAGATATATACGACTTAGAGGTTCCGACACGCTCTGCTAGCTCAGCCTGCGTTAGTCCCACCTCCTTTCTAGCCTCTAGGAGTATCTGAGATGCGTAGAATGCTCGTGCCTCCTCCTCAAAGGCTTTGCGACTGTCCGTACCTTCAGCCCCATAACGGCTGTCAAGGATGGTGTCATAGTCCTCGATCTTGTGATTGTTTGTCTGCATAGTACATCTCTTTAATCTTTAGTGCCTTGTCTATCTCCTTGCGAGGGGTCTTCTGCGTCTTCTTCTGAAAGCCATTGAGCAGTATTACGACATCTCCCTCGTCAAAGATGAAGAACAGTCGATATATATTCCCCTTGACGCTGATCCTAAGCTCAAAAAGCCCATCTCTTATGAGCTTGACAAATCTACTAGACAGTCGCTCTTCGCTCTTGAGGAGCTGTAGCAGGTAGTCTATCTTACGCAGTACCTCCTTGTCTAGCGTCTTAGCAAAAGCTTGGAAGTAGCCTCCATAGGTCTTAATCCGTCTGTTCATACGGCAAAGGTACATAAAGTTTCTATATATGGCAACTAATGCCGAGACACTTTGATGTCGGGGTCAAGCTCCGTGAGGCGGTTGATGATTACTTGGCAGTAGTTCGGGCTGTACTCCATAGCGTAAGCGTTGTGCCCCATATCGTGGCACGCTACGAGGGTCGTTCCGCTCCCTGCAAAGGGGTCGAGTACGCTCTCGCCCCGTCGTGACGAATTGCGGATCAGCTCGCCAAAGAGCGGTATCGGCTTCATCGTCGGGTGGAGCTTGCTCTTGTTTGGATTATTGTAGCGCAGTACGTCCGTCCCCTCGCTGAGTGCTGTGGTCAGCTCCTTAATGCAGGCTCGTCGCTCGGTCTGTGTTGCCTTGCCACTGAGCAGGCTCTTGGCACGCTCGAGGACTGTTGCGTGGTCTCGCTCTGCGATGAAGTAGTGCGAAGCTCCCGCTTTCCAGCCGTAGAGGCACGGCTCGTGCTTGGGCTGGTAGTTGCTGAAGCCCATCACGTGGTTGCT
Organism: uncultured Porphyromonas sp.; assembly: GCF_947254915.1. Classification (GTDB taxonomy): domain Bacteria; phylum Bacteroidota; class Bacteroidia; order Bacteroidales; family Porphyromonadaceae; genus Porphyromonas. The sequence continues at coordinate 7,969 of NZ_CAMYEZ010000068.1, forward strand.
CTTGACCCATACTAGCGGTTGCTTGAAGTCTAGCTCTGCCCGCTCTACCGCCTCGATAAAATACTTAGCGTACAGCCCCGCATACCATACATAGAATGCCCCTCCCGCTTTGAGTGCGCCTGCCATATTGGTAAAGGCTTTTGTGAGGAAGTCTAGGAAGTCACTGTTGCTCATTTTGTCGTTTGTGATGTCCTTGTGGCGTGGAGCCTTTCCTCCGTCACAAGTTCTGACTGCTCGCAGTTTTTCCGTGTAGTCCACGTTGTATGGTGGGTCGGTGACGATGAGGTCGGCACTCCCGCCCCCCATAAGCGTGGCGAAGTGGTCGCTCCTCGTGCTGTCGCCACACATAAGGCGGTGCGTCAGTCCTCGTCCCTCTAAGATGATGAGGTCGCCCTGCTGAATGTCAGTCTCGACCTCCTCGCCCTCCTCGGGCATCTCGTAGTCGTCCTCCTCTGCGATAGCGTCCTCCTCCTGCTCGTCTGTGAAGTCGGGCAGGTCAATGCCCCAGTCGTCGAGCTGTGCGGTGTCCCACTCGAGCTGGAGGGCTTGCCAGTCCCACTCACCCATGGAGCTGTTGTCGAGGATTGTGTAGGCTCGGAGCTTGTCGGCTGTGACGTGGCTGGGGATAACGACGCATGGGGCGGAGGTCATACCCAGCTCGACCATGGCTCGGAGGCGCATATTGCCCCCGATGACGATGTACTTGTCCCCGTGCGGATAGACGAGGATGCCTCGTAGCTGGAGCATCTCGGGGTTGTCTAGAATGCTTCGCTTGAGCTTGGCTAGCTTGTCGGGCTGTATGTTGCGGGGATTGGCTGGTAGCCCTGCTATCTGCCCTTTGTTCTCCTCGAGCTGTGCGATGGGTAGCTCGGTGTAGTGCGGTGCGTTGTTGTCGTTCATAGTGTTGTTGCTTATTAGTTCGTATCTTTGAGGTGTTTAATCAATAATGTGTTTCACTTATGAGCAAAAAATCAAGTTCCTCTTCTAAAAGTACTGCAACGAAGACCAGCTATCGAAGTGCTGTGTCTGGCAGGTACGTGACTAAAGAGTTCGCTAAGTCCCATCCGAAGACAACTGTCAAGGAGACGGACAAGGCGTAATGCTTAGCTGGCGCATCACCTCTCTAGCTATATACTCTAGTAGGTAGGTGTATGCTTCTTCGGTGTCCTCCGTGTGGGGTATTCCGACCTCTCGGAGGATGAAGTTCGTGGCGTGGCTCAGCTCGTGAATGAGTAGAGCCACGCTTTTTGGGTCTCGTGGTTGCGATGCGAGGTATATGGTTACCGTGCGCCCCGAGGTCGTGACTGTCAGCCCCTCGGTGTTCGGGGCGACCTCCTCGATGACCTCTCTAGCTGTCGCCTTGTCAGAGTTCCGCTTGACGGCTTTGTATAGCCCCTTGCGGTCTCCCCAGTAGATGAGTACGGCTGTCTTGTAGATTGGTATCTGTATGACTATTTCGTTCATAGTGTTGTATTATTGGTTGTTAGTTTGTACCTTTGGTGTCAAAGTATTGAGTTATGAAGATTGGCAAAGCAAAATACACGGCTGAAGAGAAAAGGCTCGCTGACGAGTTTGCTCGTTCGTGCGGGTGCGACTTTGCGAGCTTCGTTTGTAAGTACAAAGGAGGTAAGGCTTTCTTGGGAGATCTTAATACCGTGAGGTATGTTGGGATTCCTCCCGCTATTCTCGTAAAGGATGGCATAGCTAGTGAACTTTCTGTTGATGATTCTTTGGAGCTGATAGGTCGCTCATAGTCTTGTAGGTAACTCTAGGGACTACGTCAGTGTTCAAGGCGAGATTATCTACTCGGTAGGTCGTTATCGAATAGCTTGGGGAGATTCTCTTAGCTATGAAGGCTAGGATATTGTCTTCTCCGATTATGGATGTACCTGCTTGAGGGTCGTATAGGGAAAGGCTTCCGTCCGCTTCCCTCTCCAATGTGACGATATGCCCGTATCTCTTACCTTTCCACACAAATCCCATGTGATAGCGACCTGCTTCTTGAGTATTGCTTAGGAACTCTTTCTTTCGTTGAGCTGACGTTTTGTTCTTCCTATAATCGACCCATCCGCCTGCCTTAGACACCTCTGGCATTTTCCCCGTCTTGGGGTCTATCCACGCTTTCTGCGTCTGCCACGATAGCTTGCGAGGCATATTACTCTCAAAGCCCGTGTTTGGTCGTGCTGTCACGTGTATCCCTCGTAGTCGCATCTCGTGCGCCACGACGCAAGACTGGCAATTTATTCTGTACCCTCTCCCATCTTCATACCCGTAGCCTGCATTGTAGCCTACGTTTCCGCATCCCTTGTCAGCTTCTTCAAACGTCATGCCATCGTAGTCTAGGCGTGTCTCCATTTTCCTTGCTACGCTTCTGTCTGTCCATCTGTTATTTATCCTAGCCTTCTGCTCTTCTGTGCGGGCTTCGTGACGCCTCTGAGCGTTTGCTAGGTTCTTTGTTCTCCACGCTTGTGGGTACTCCACTGCCTTGGTGTTGTTTCTCTCCTGCAGTGCCTGCTTGATGCGTGCGACCTCCTCGTCTGTGCGGTTGGCGTGGCGTATGTCTGCGTTACGCTGTATTAGCCTGCGCTTGATGTCCTTGACCTCCTCGGGCGTGCGGGCTTCGTGGCGTGCCTTGGCTCGCTCTAGTATGCTCGGCATCGCTGGCTTGCTTGTCTTCTTCGGGGCGTTGAATGTCGGGGTGAGTGTGCCGTCCTTGCCTACCTTGTAGTTGTCACGGACGAAGTAGGGGAGCGTGCCTGCACGGCTGGCTCGCTGGATGCGGTCGCTGTTGTCCTTGAGGTGGTCGGTGAAGTTCTTGGGAGGCTCAGTCACTTGCCCCTTGGCGGGTATGCGCTCGCCTCGGAGGAGTGCATCTTGGCGGGCTTGGAAGCTGTCCACGTCCTCCATAATCGGCACTGCGTGGCACCTGCAGTGGGGGTGCCAGCCGACGAACTCGAACTCCTTGGGGTACTTGCCCGCTAGCTCCACGCAAATGGGGCAGACGTTGGGGTTAGTACCCGAGACCTGCACCTCGTAGCCGAGGACGAAGTCTAGCTGTCGCCACCGCTCGTTGTCCGCCTTGTGGTACGCCATATTGGTCTCTGTGACGGCTAGCCTGCGGGCGTTTTTGTAGCTACTGCGATAGACCCCTTGTCCTGGGTGGAACTCCTTGGCTCGCTTGGATAGCTGGAGCTGTCCGTGTTCGTCCCGTACCCTGCGGAATAGCTTGTCGGGGTGCTTGAGGTACTGCTTGAGGTCGGTCGCTAGGCGGTTGG
>NZ_CAMYEZ010000069.1 GCF_947254915.1 uncultured Porphyromonas sp.
TGGGAGGACTTCGCCTACTTCGAGGGCAATGCCAACGGCTTTCGCCTGCTGACGCATCAGTTTGAGGGGCGCCGACCAGGGGGCTTTGCTTTGACCTATACCACGCTGGCAGCTATTGTCAAGTACCCCTGGTCATCGGCGAGGGCGCCTGAGAGCGGGAAGTTTGGCTACTTCCAGTCAGAGCGGGCTACCTACCTTGATGTGGCGAACTACCTAGGCATCCTACCTGTAGACCCCGCCTCGGGACACTACGTGCGCCACCCGCTGGTCTACCTCGTGGAGGCGGCCGACGATATATGCTATCAGGTGATGGACGTGGAGGACGCTTACAAGCTACGCATCCTGAGCTACGAACGTACGGTGGATCTGCTCATGCGCTACTTTCCCGCAGATAGCCACGACCATGTGTTAGCCACGATGGAGACTATCGGCGATCGTAATGAGCGGATTGCTTACCTGAGAGCTAAGGCGATCAATATGCTCGTAGAGGCTTGTGCCGAGGTCTTCATTGAGCACGAGGAGGAGATACTGCGGGGCGCTTTCACTGGGACACTGGTTAGCCGAATGCCTGAGAGGCTCTATGCGGCTTACCGAGCCAATAGCGCAGTGGCGCAGAGTGAGATCTACACGGCGCGGGCAGTGATCGACGTAGAGCTGGCGGGGCATCGTATCTTCTCAGAGTTGATCGACAAAGTGATGCACTCGCTCCTACACCCGGACGATGCTTATAGTCGTACGCTCCTCTCGCTGGTGAGTAGCCAGTACAACCTGCACGAAGCGTCGATCTACGGCAAGCTCCAGTGCACGCTCGACTACATCTCCGGCATGACCGATCCCTACGCGCTAGACCTCTACCGACGCATCACCGGCATGAGTCTGCCAGCGATCTAGAGGAGAGAGTATCGGAGCTATCAGAGCTATCAGAGCCATCAGAGCCATCAGACAAATCGGAGACTGTCTATCCGCCTTGACGCCACTCCGATGACTCCGATGGCTCCGATGGCTCTGATGGCTCCGATGGCTCTGATGGCTCCGGTGGCTCCGGTGGCTCTGATAGCTCCGATAGCTCTGATGGTTCTGATAGCTCCGATGGCTCCGATGGCTCCGATGGTTCTGATAGCTCCGATCCCTCCGATAGCTCCGATCTCTCTAGCCTCTAACTTCTATTTCCGCGAGGAAATACCGAATATGTCAAAAGAAATACCGAATATGTCAAGTCGTTTTGAGTGATGGTTGACGCATTATACCTACCTTTGTAACGAATATCCCCTTGGACAATAGTGATTTCTATAGGGAGGTGAAGAAACTTTATATCAATCTCATAATAAACGAATAATGAACAGAACAGTAAGAACACTGCTAGGCCTGCTAACGATAGGTCTAGTCGCTCTGACCTCCTGCAAGAAGGATCAGAAAGAGCCGCATCAGAACGAAGGCACGACCTACGTCAATGTGGCTATCAGTATCCCTACGGCTACGGGTCTACGCGACGTCACCCCTGGTAAGGGCGATGAAGGCGAGTACAACCCGAAGGGTAAGTGGAACGGTAAGGATGCCATTGAAGACATCACCGTCTACGTAGTTGATAAAAACTCTGTCTCTTGGGACGGTTACACGAAGGATGACTTCGAGATCGTAAATGCTTCGCAGAATCCCGATCCCGACAACAAGGCTATCACCATCAAGCCTAAGAAGGCTATCTTGACAACTCCTGGAAATAAGAAGGTTTACGTTGTCATTAATGCGCCTCAAGAGATTAAGGATTATCTGAAAAAGGCTATCCCTAACGAGTTTGAGAAAGCATATGAAACGGCTGTCAGTGTGATTGCTGCTAAAAATGCGACTAAGTCTGATGCTAGTGGCAACGACGTCATTCTGATGACCAATGCAACGGAGCCAGCCGAGCAGACGATTGAGGACGGTGTTACCTCAGAGCAAGCTAAAAATGGTACGAAGAACCAGATCAAGGTACAAGTACAGCGTGCTGTGGCTCGTGTCATCCTTACGACCACTAAGTCTGAGTATGAGATTGTCCGCACAGATGGTGTTAAGCTAGGCAAGATAAAGAACATCACCTATGCAGTTGCTCAAGGTGAGAAAAGCTTCTATCTCACACAGAAAAGATTTACTTCAGGTGTTGTGACAACACCAGGATATAGATTTGTCCCGAAGACTGATAATCCAGGAGTTCTTCTAGCTAAGGACTATACAGACATGGGAGAATACTATGATTACAGTGATCTTGTAGAGACTGCTAAACCTGGCCAGGCTCGCAAGGCTCTTGTCGCTGATAATCTCAATGACGCTTTGGCTATTGGCGAGAAGTCGCTCCAGAGTTCTGCTTTTATATTTGAAAATACGCATAAGTATGGTAAATATGACGTTTTTAACTACAAAGGTGGTTACAGACGTGCCAATACGGCTTATGTCCTCGTTCGTGCTACTTTTGTCCCTGAGAATGACGCTTTTGCTGATAAGGATCAGTTTGATGAGCCGTATAAAGAGGGGGAGACATTCTATGTTGGTGAGAATGGTGCGCTCTATCGCTCAGTGGCCGGTGTAACCGACGATAAGAAGTCTGGTGTATTGGGTCAGAAGTACTCAGAATACAAGGATGGTAAGGTCCTCTACTATGCAATTATCAATCCTGACAATACAGAGAAACCGCTTAACGCTCCTGTATATCGTAATAGCATCTACCACATCAGCGTAACGGGCTTCAAGAAGATAGGTATGAACTGGAATCCACTCTTCCCAGAGGATCCTAATACAACCGATCCTAAGAAGAACCCAGATCCTAAGCCAAATAATCCAAACGAGCCTGTTCCTCCCATCAAGCCCGAGGATAACCTCTCGCCAAAGGAGACGTATATGTCTGTAGACGTTTCGGTTATCCCCTGGAACGTACATTCCTACGGTATTGAGCTTACGGTCTAGTTGACTGACTACCAGACTAGAGTTTCTAGTGGCCACTAGTGCTACTAGAAACTTTAGCAACTCACCGATAGGGACGCACCGATGGACGTGCGTCTGGCAGTGCGTCCCTATCTTTTCTTCCTTTCCCCATTATCGTTAGCCTTACGATCCGACCCTTTCCCCCTTACACCGAAACCCCTGATCTCTCAATCACAGTTGCATTTTATGAAGCGACACACTATATATAGTATACTCCTGCTGCCTCTCCTCCTCTTATCACTCGTCGGCTGTGATAAGCTTATATATGATCGAGGCGAGTGCCCTACGATACTGGTCTTCACGCCCTATACGCAGACTCCTTGTATGTCTGACTCAGCTTACATAGGCAAGGCGGGCTATATGGATATCGTCATCAGTGTTCCTTCATCAGGAGAGATCATTGCTTATAAGCATCTAGAGCCAGCCGACCTGACGGCAGCCTCTAGGATAGAGATCCCCGTACCGAACGAGTGCGGTGAGACCTATCGATACACTATTTGGGTAGGAGCTACCCCCCAGCACTATACTATGAGTGACCTAGCACCAGCCACAGGCAATAAGCACCCCGACTGCCGACTAGCACTCCGGCTCAACGAGCAAGATAGACACGAGGGTCTACTGCCCGAGCCTCTATACTTTGCTACAGACACCATTGAGTGTCCTATGCCTCCTGGAGGTAGCACGATTAGAGTCCCCATTGCGCCAAACCTCACGCGCTACAGCAACGACTTTGACATAAGTCTTACCGAGCTACCCAGCAAGATCATCTATCCGCTCCATATAGAGATTGAGGACAACAACGCTGCTTACGACTTTATGGGTCAGCTGACCAATCCTACCAAGCATGTCATCTATCAGGCGCCACTACCCAACGAGGGTACGACGCGCAGCACGCATCTCAGTACGCTACGACTAGATGACCCGAAGACAAAGCCCCAGCTGAGCCTCGTGCGCTCCGATACGGGAGCTAAGATCTTTACCTACGATCTCAAGAAGCTACTCGCCAAGAAGCACGACTATCGCCCCGAGTGCCAGTTTGAGTACAAAGTAGAGATACGTCTCAAGAGCCTGCCCGATAACACACACTACGGTGTGGAGATCCTCATCGATGGCTGGACGGTACACTCTTACGAGATTGTTCTCTAATATCACTACACACTAACGTTGTCACATCACTATGAATCGACTACGATATACCCATATATACACGCTCCTCTTTACCTTGGGGGTGCTCCTCACCTGCGCCAGCTGTGTGCGGGATTACAACACTCTTGAGTGCGAGGATGACGGCAACAAATATCTCACGCTGACGCTCTCCCTAGCTCCTAGTGGCAACGATGGACTACGTATGCAAGGCGATGACTACAGCATCAACTCCGACAAAACGAATCGTGAGGACTACGTGAACGATCTGCGCATCTTCCTAATCCAAAACGGAGTAATCAAGAAGAATGTCTTCTTTACCAATCTGGTGCCGAAGTATTCATACGATGATTATAGCTCGGGTTCAGAAGATGATGGAGTCAGCTATAATTATAAAAGTGGCAAGGCACAGGTCACCTTCCGGCTCACAGAGAGGGAGCTAGGCTACTACGACCTCGTCGTCGTAGCCAACGAGGGTGCCTATACGAATAGAGGCTCTCTAGACCCAGGCCCTGATCGTCATGAGAAGTATGATAACGAGAAGTGGAGAGAAATAGCAGCTGAAAAAGCTCTCAAGAAAGCTCTCACGGAGGCTAAGACGCTAGACGATCTCAAGAAGATCCGTATCCCCGTCACGAGACGATTCTCTGATACGCATCAAGGAAGACGCTATAATCAGAGTAACCCATATATAGATGTTGTCTGTCCGATGACTGCTGAGTATGAGTATGTTGACTTCACTGGGGGTGGTACCAAGGCCAATCCGCGTAAGATCGAACTCCCTAATCCTCAAGGTCGTACGAAAGGCATTGAGTTGCTACGCACCTTTGCCAAGGTTGAGTTAATTTACAAGAAGTGTATATGGCTCTCTTGGGATGAGAAGGGTGAAGAGCAACTGAAATGGATAGGCCCTTGGAGATTTCAGCACCCCTATGGACCACACATCTGTGATATGCCTACGAATGTCAGTCTCTTCCCTATACAGGAGTACTCTAGCGCGCAGGATACCATAGTAGAATTTCTCGGTAGAGAGTCTGATCAATATGTGGCACCTTACGGCCCACAGAAACGCTTTGTCATTGGCTATGACAAAATAGCTGAAAAGGTTCGGAAAGAGGGAGTACCCATGGGTGGTGGCTATCTGCTGGACTATAGGATGTACTTCTATATCCCCGAGAAGCTCGTGCGAGAGGGAGCTGATGAGACTGTGAAGCCTCTTTACCTATGGTTTATATGGTATTATTATAGTGGCTTCCGTCCGTGGTTGGATATAGCTTCGAACAATCATCAGTTACGAGCCGAGGAAAAATGCTACTTTGATGTCCTAAATATCAAGAATCGTGAGGGAAATAAGGACAGGGGCGAAGACTACGTAGAGCGTACAGGCACGTTTGCTCCATCGGACAAGAGCGTCTACCGCAATCGTCTCTACAAGATAACGCTGACCCCAACGGATGTACAGCCACCCGCAGGCAATGGCGAAGCTTTCAAGTAGAGGCAAGCTCGCAACTATCACCTCTACGCAGACACACTCACTATCAAGAAACCTCACCTATAAACAGATATAGGCTATGAAGCAATACAACAGCACGACACTAGTGCGCACTATATGGAGTCTTCTCCTCGTCATCTCAGCACTCTGCTTGATACCTACCATGGCAGAGGCGCAGCTTAGTGTTCGCTCCAGAACTCGCGCCACTATTAAGGGATTCCATGGAGGAACTGGTCAAGTAAGGCTAACCCTCTCTAGAGGTAAAGCTCCTTACACAGTCAAGCTGACAGCATACCCTGAAGAGTACAGAGGACAACAGACCACGTTTACAAGTCAGAAGGAAGAGACCATTATCTACAATCTCCCTAAAGGACGCTACACGCTGGAGGTCTCAGATGCCAATGGCTCTGTGGAGACAGTAAGCAGCTCTGTCCGTGAGGTAGGGGTAGGTCTTAATGATTTCTGGGTTAATGCGAAGTGGTCTCAGCTACACACCTCTGAGACAAACCCGTCGCGTTGGCTCTCCACAAGAATTTTTGACCCTGATAATTCAATAGTCCCACGCTACTACTCTTCTGAGATAGACTCTATAGCTAAGTACTTTGATATTGCTATATGTGTCTCTGATGACTACTACAATGGCTATGAGACGGGTAGAAAAGATCTCAACTGGCTGGACTTAAAAGAAGCTAAAACGGCTCCCACATTTGAAGGTACCTATGGCTGTTGGCTCGTTCAGGATCCTGTTTATGATGATAATGGCAAGCCAACTGGACAGACAGTCGAGAGGTCACATCTATTTGTCAAAGTGCCAGATGACTCGCCCTCTCCCGATGAACTCTATTACAACTCTCGGTTTGCTTTACCTTTCGGTGATAAAGAAAAGATAGGTATAGCTATTCGTGTGAAAGAATCAACGGACCCCAAAAACTCGGACTATTCTAATGCACAATACCTTTTTGATGCAAAAAAGTCAGCCGATCCGAATCCTTGGATTGAAATGGTTGGAGAGGGTAAAGACGATCCCTGTGAGTATAAACCGACCTTCGCCCTAAAGAAAGATGTTGTTGAGAAAATGAACTTGCAATTTCCTGTCAAGGTGAAGTGTAGTAGTGGTACTGAAATAACCTTTACCGATAGGAACGACACAACTCCCAAAGATCTCGGTGCCTTAGACTACAATAGCTACACCTGGATCTATATGAGGGATGCAGGTGGTAAGGAATCCTCTATGGGCTTCAGAACTGGTAAGCCTATAGGTCCTTATGCGGAGAAGTTTCTTGGCTACCTTAGATATTATTCAGATACCGACCCCGCTCGTATATGGGATGAGACTGAAGGGTGGCAACACGATCCCAAGTCTGGTGGTCCTAGCACGAGAGACTACTGTACTGGAGAGGTGAAGATGGTTCTAGCCTTGACGCTGCAAGAGAAGCACTTTGATAAGGCTTTCAAGACCCCGTTTGCAGATGCTCAGATTACGCTTGAGGCGGCTCCTCCAGGTTACAAGCCTCTGAATAAATACTTCCCCAAGATAGGAGTGCCTATTAACGTGCCTGCTAAGCACCTCTCGGCTTTGTTTTTCCCATTCCCTAGCGAGTCAGCTCCTGAGGATAACCCTTATGAGAAGCCCTACTTTGACGTACACGTTCCTGATGGTAATTATTACTTCACTGTGTCGTTTAATACCATCTGTGGAGACCCTGAGGACGAGTCGGTCGGGGTACAGCATAACTCCTTCTCTAGGAAGTATGAACTTGTAAATCAAGGAGAGGACTTAAAGCCACAGTTCGAAAAGGTAGACTGTAAGACGATACGTGTCTACCCCTTCCGTGGAGCAAAGTCTCGTGAGATTCTTTTGCTCAATGGCAAGGCCGTCAGAGTGTATGCAAGGGCTGCTCAAACAGCACCTAACGCTTATGGGACCGTTGCCGATGGCTCCGTATACTTTGATCCAGAGCGTAGCTCGCAGAGTCCAGAGGATTGCTACATAGAGTTACCTTGGAGAAACTCCACCGTAACGATTCAGTACAACTACGAGTCTATAAGTCCGCGAACTAAGATAATCCCATGTCTTAACATCGTTAAGAAGATTACCGTAGAGACTACGGCTCCTTCCTATGATGGGTATCAACTATATACCTATATCTGTCCGAACGGGAGCAAGGCTTATGTCTCGGTGCTACCCATCCGCACAGCGGGTGAGACGCTCATAGAGCTACGTGATGTCAAGGACATTAATAAGATCTATGCTAGCAAGACGCTCGCCTCAAAGGATCAAGGTAAGTCTGTCTCCTTTGATCTGACTGGGGATAACATCCAGACTGAGTATCGCCTTCATATCAGGACAGGCTCTGACAACTGTGTTCTAGATAATGGGGGGGAAATCATCAAGATGAGTGATTTCAGAGGATTCTCTTTTGTCAAGGGTACTACCAACACCAAGTATTGTGAGGGTGATACAATTAAACTAGAGTGTCCTCCCATCCTACCAAAGTCTACGTACACTTGGACTCGGCCTGACGGGGTGCAGATGACGGGTAGTAAGATCGCCATACCTCATGCTCCTAGGACACTCTCTGGAGTGTGGACGCTTGAGGTTTCGGGAATCCCATGCGAGGGACCAGAAGCTGTACAAACGGTCTCTTTCGCACTCTCTGTTGCTCCTCCTGAGTTGTGGTGGAGTAGGGATGCCAAGTCCGCAGACTGGAACTCTACCAGCAACTGGGTCGACAAGGAAGGGAAACCAGCTAATGCTATTCCCGCTAAGTGTACCGATGTACACCTTCCAGCAGTGGTTGAAAAATTCTATCCAAATCTAGACCCAAAGAAGACCATTCGAGAGCCGTTCGGAGAGCCTCTGTGCAACGATATCTACTTCCACTTTGGTTCTGCACTCGGTGAGCCACAGCGACTGACGCACTACTCCCGAGCCTATATCGACTACAACTTCGGTATCGTGCAGCCTGACGGAACCATCAAGGCGTACGAAGACTCTAAGCATCCAGGCGCTTATGACCGTATCCTCTCACGAGATAAGTGGCATCTACTCTCTACGCCTATTAAGAATGTCTACGCTGGGGACTTCTCTCTGGGGGCCAAACCGCTTACTTACCAGTGTTACCTCAAGGTAGAGTACAATTCGAGGCTTTTTTCAAAGGGAGCTTTTGAGCGTCCTATCAACAAGCTGGGACGTCTCATAGGTGCCTACAATTACGGGTTAGCATTCAAGGTGGAGGGCTACCACCCTGAGAAGTTAGGAGCTAAAGATCATACGAATCTCAACGGGCTACAGGGTATTATCCGCTTGCCTTTCTATGAGAATAAGGAGCGTGCACCCTATTACCCACTGCATCGTTATTACGATAAGTGGTATTGGTATGATTATGACCAAGATAAGGACGCGGGGACGGTCACAGCCGAACGACCTGAGCCTGCCTCATACTTCGCCTACTTTGATTTGAACACGTTAAAAGCCGTTTGTAAGGTTGACTCAGTAAAGAGATACCCTACTTTAGACTACCGCTTCCTCTTTGAGGATGACAAGACAAATGCGATCGGTACCACACTTGACGCTAATGGAAAGCAAGTTGAGGGTTATACTATGCATCTCAACGGACAAGCCGAAGATGATAATGCCTTTAGGCTTGTAGGCAATCCGTTTATGTGTCCTATAGACTATGAACGTCTCTACAATGCGAATAGTGACAATAATCTGATAAAAGGTCTTTATATCTATGCTGATGGAGCTTGGCGCTTGGCTCTTAAGAGAGGCGGTAACACAATGGGTGCAAAAAGGAATAAGGAGTTTGATGCCATTGCTCCTCTGCAAGCGTTTGTGCTCTTTTTTAAATCGATCAAGCCTAAGCAGCCGATTTACTTCCCTACGGCACCTGCTGGGCTATCTGTGCTTCGAGACCCAAACACCTCTAAGTTCGAACTACGCAGTGCGGAGGAGGAGCCAGAGGAGCTAAGCGAGCGGTATGTTGCTGTGACGGTGACCGATGAGCGGGGAGGCTATGCCTCTGCGGTACTACAGCCCGAAGATACGGAAGAGTCGATGCCAGCACTCTTTGCCTCTGAGTCTATGCAGACAGCTCCGCTCGTCTACTTCATCAGCCCGACCGATAGTAGCTGCAACTTCGTACAGACCAATGTGGATCGTGCCGTGGTCGAGCTAGGTGTCTTTGCGCCTACCGATGGTATGCTCACGCTAGACTTCACGACGTTGGCGGAGAAGCCCTTTGACAAGCTGTCTCTCTACGACCGTCTGCGAGGCACCGAGCAGGATCTGCTGGTCAACCCGACTTACAGCTACGGCTATAGCGAGCGTGACGGACGCCGCTTCGAGCTACGTATGTCGTACGGCAACGTCCGCTACGAGGAGCAACAGGATCACCAGGCTGAGCTAGCCATCGAGCGCACCGCTACGGGCTATCGCATATCCTACGATCAGGGTATCGCAGGCTACCAGCTATACAGCGTCCACGGCTATCTACTAGAGCGTGCCACGACCGATGGTCAGACGCAGGTAGATATTGAGATGCCCGAGACGGACGTCGTACTGCTCGATGTACAGTCCGCCGACGGCCTTCGCTGGATCAAGAAGCTCCAACGCTAAGGAAGTATCGCCTAAATAAATCAAAGCCACCGTAAGGACGCCGATATGCGTTTCTACGGTGGCTTTGTTCTGCTAATAAAGCAAGCCGAGTAACGACATGACGTGTAACCCTCTGTAGGGACGCACGATCTGTGCGTCCGTTGTGTCAAAGGTTACAGCGTCCGTTGTGTCAAAGCGGTACGTGTAGCGATGATACGTGTAGCCCTTTGTAGGGACGCACGATCTGTGCGTCCGTTGTGTCAAAGGTTACAGCGTCCGTTGTGTCAAAGCGGTACGTGTAGCGATGATACGTGTAGCCCTTTGTAGGGACGCACGATCTGTGCGTCCGTTGTGTCAAAGGTTACAGCGTCCGTTGTGTCAAAGCGGTACGTGTAGCGATGATACGTGTAGCCCTTTGTAGGGACGCACGATCTGTGCGTCCGTTGTGTCAAAGGTTACAGCGTCCGTTGTGTCAAAGCGGTACGTGTAGCGATGATACGTGTAGCCCTTTGTAGGGACGCACGATCTGTGCGTCCGTTGTGTCAAAGGTTACAGCGTCCGTTGTATCAAAGGTGACGGCATCAGGGCTTTAATGGGAACGGACGCACAGATCGTGCGTCCCTACACTGGTTACACGTCCGATCCCTCCGATAGCTCCGATGATCTCGAATCTCCAACTTCTAGCCTCTCACTCCTCCGAGGCACTCCGAGCTCTTCGACTCCTCAGACCACACACCTCCGAGGAATTTCCTAATCGCTCACGAGCAAGCAAAAATTCCCCACCGAGGGACGAAATAAAAGTTCGGAAGAATGAAATCAAAGTTCGGAAGAATGAAATCAAACTTCGGAAGAATGAAATGAAAGTTCGGAAGAATTTTTCGTTGTCCTCTTCCTGAAAAAAGTACACAGTTGGGGAAGTGTTACTGAGATGGTTCACGGGTTGTTTTTGTTAGTCCTGTGAGTGTACTCATCTGTTAGTTTTGCTCCTGCTGGGGTACACGACTTGTGGTCGTCTTTACTGCGGAGGTACACAAAGATAGCTCTTT
>NZ_CAMYEZ010000070.1 GCF_947254915.1 uncultured Porphyromonas sp.
TCCTAGAGGAGCTAGACAAGTTTAAGAAAGGCTCCGATCAGATCAACTTCAACGCACGTGCTTTCGTTCGCAAGCTTGATGAGCTGGCTGGCGCTGACTTCTTCGAGCATGGCGCTGACCTAGGAGAGGGGAGAGGTCGCCTCTACGTCTATCTAGGCAATAAACCCCACGAGCGTGTGGCGCATGCCTTTGGCGAAAACATCCCTGATCATAAGATCCTGAGCGCTACACTACACATCGCTGAGGCAAACCCCTCCGAGCGCACCATACTCGTGAGCAAGGACATCAACCTACGCATGAAGGCTAAGTCGCTCGGCATACCTGTGGAGGACTATTTCAACGATAAGGTGCCGACTTTTGATCTCTTTGACCAGGCTCAGCCGACCTTCGAGGGGATTGATGCAGAGCTTATCAACCGTCTCTACGACAATGAGCAGGGCATCTCACTCGACGAGCTGGACTTCGGCAGTAAGATACAGCCCAATGAGTGCTTCGTCCTCAAGAGCGATCAGAGCAGTGTGCTGGTGCGCTACAACCCCTTTGAGGCGATGGTGCGACGAGTCGATAAGTATACCCACATGGGCATCACGCCGAGGAATGCGGAGCAGGCCTTCGCCTTTGACGTACTGATGGATCCCAACGTGCTCCTCGTGGCGCTCTCGGGCAAGGCTGGTACGGGCAAGACGCTCCTAGCTCTAGCTGCAGCTCTCGACCAAGCCGACCACTACGGGCAGATTATGCTGGCGCGGCCTATCGTGGCGCTCGCCAATAAGGACCTAGGCGCTCTGCCTGGTACGGAGCAGGAGAAGGTGAGACCCTATATGCAGCCACTCTTTGACAATCTGAATGTCATCAAGTCTCAGATGAAAGGTGGCAAGCAACAGGCTGAGTTGGAGAAGCTACAGCAGGACAACAAACTGATCATCGAGGCGCTCGCCTATCTACGTGGTCGTAGCTTGGCGGACGCTATCGTAATCGTTGATGAGGCGCAAAACCTAACCCCGCACGAGGTCAAGACAATCATTACACGTGCTGGTGAGGGGACGAAGATGATCTTCTGCGGTGACGTGGATCAGATCGACTCGCCTTATCTAGACAGCCAGAGCAATGGTCTCGCTTACATGATCGATAGGATGCGTGGCGAGACGCTCTTCGCTCATGTTAACCTAATCAAGGGCGAGCGTAGCGAGCTGAGTGAGCTGGCTTCGCATCTGCTCTAATTCTAATATTGTAGATACCCCCAAACCTCTAATATGAAAGAAACCACATCTCCCTCCACGGCTCGTGATGGAGCCGTCGAGGGGCTCTCCCTACTAGGCAATAAGCGCACAGTCTACGCACAGGACTATGATCCGAGTGTGCTGGAGGCTTTTGAGAATAGGCATCAAGACCGAGACTATCACGTACGCTTCGAGTGCCCAGAGTTTACAGCGCTCTGCCCGATCACGGGGCAGCCTGACTTCGCTACTATATATATAGAGTACGTCCCTGACGTGCGTATGGTCGAGAGCAAGAGCCTCAAGCTCTATCTCTTTAGCTTCCGCTCGCATGGCGCCTTCCATGAGGATTGTGTCAACATCATCATGGACGACTTGATCCGTCTGATGGATCCGAAGTATATCGAGGTGACGGGCGACTTCTCTCCTCGCGGGGGCATTAGCATTGTGCCCTTTTGCAATTACGGTCGCCCTGGCACTCCATATGAGGCGTATGCGCGTGAGCGTATGCTCGCCTTCCACCACTAGATCGACTGCGGTATGAAAGGGGCTAAGCGAAAGTACCTGACCATCATCAATCCGCACTCTGGTACAAGCCGAAAGACGAGTATCCCAGAGCTAGCTTACAACATCCTCTCTGAGAATGGTAGCGAGCTATACTTCGTCTACACCAACGAGCAGGGACACGTGGCGCAGATCATAGACGATATGGCGACCCAGGGCTTTGATGTGGTGATCGGTGTCGGTGGTGATGGCACGATCAATGAGGTAGCCGATGCGGTACGCCCTACGGATATGACGATGGGCATCATCCCGATGGGCTCGGGCAATGGATTGGCGCGCTCTCTAGACATACCGATGGATCCTGAGGGTGCGCTGGAGGTCATTCGCAAGGGGTATGTCAAGCGGATCGACTGCTGTGAGGCAAACGGGGTCCCATTCTTCGTTACCTTTGGCGTAGGTTTTGATGCGCAGGTGACGGCTAGCTACGATCAGAAGAGCTTTCGTGGTCCGCTCTCGTATATCATCTCGACGGTCGATCAGTTTATCAAGCACAAGTCCTCGCTCTATCGCCTCCATCTCAATGGCGAGGTGATCGAGCAAAAAGCCTTTCTCGTGACCTGCGCTAATGCGGATCAGTATGGCAACAACGCTATCATAGCTCCCGAGGCGGAGCTGGACGACGGTCTCTTTGATGTGGTGGTCATCCGCAACATGTCCTTACTGAAGGCTCCGCAGGTGGCGATCAACCTCTTTACTAAGAACATCAACGAGAGCGCCTCCATCGACATCTACCGCACCGACCATCTCGTCATAGAGCGTGAGGAGGCGGGCTATGCGCAGGTGGACGGCGAGCTCCTCGAGCTAGGTCGTCGCATTGAGATTACGATCCAAAAGCAACAGCTCCCTATCTTGGTGCCACTACCAAGAAGTTAGAATAAGAGCTAGCTCTATCAAGGCTAGATATACATTCTGATGAGTCGCACTAGGATGGAGAGGCAGCGCTCCATAGCATCGAGCGAGCAGTACTCATGGATGGAGTGGAAGTTGCCCCCACTGGTGAAGATGTTAGGGCAGGGGATGCCTCGCTCCGAGAGGACCGCTCCATCGGTGCCACCACGTATCGGCTGGATGATAGGCTTGACACCGACCGCCTCGTAGGCTGCCACCGCATGCTCTATGACCTCAGGGTGCGGAGCGATATAGTCGTACATGTTGCGGTACTGGTAGGAGACTTCGATCGCTAGCTGTGCGGTGTGTGGCTCTTCGTTGATCTGCTGAGCCACCTCTCGGATACGTGCTATGCGCTCCTCTAGGAGCTGGCGGTCGTGGTCGCGGATGATGTACTCAGCGGTTGCGGACGAGACATCTCCCGCCATGTGGCATAAGTGCAGGAAGCCCTCTCGTCCCTGGGTTACCTCGGGTCGCTCGTGCGTGTAACCTAGTCTGTAGTCGAGCTTGATGAGCGACTGGAGTGCGTGGCGCATCGTGTGGTAGGCATTGCCTGGGTGGACGTTGTGTCCTGTGGCGGTGATGCGTGCAGAGGCTGCGTGAAAGCATTCGTACTCAAACTCGCCCTCAAGTCCTCCGTCGATGGTGTAAGCGTAGGTCGCCTGAAGCTGGCTCTCGTCAAAGGACTCTAGACCTCGTCCCACTTCTTCGTCTGTCGTGAAGGCAAGTGCGATAGGTCCGTGCGCTAACTCGGGCTTGCTCTGCAGCTCCGCAGCGAGGGTCATCAAGATGGCGACGCCCGCCTTGTCGTCGGCTCCGAGGAGTGTCGTCCCGTCGCTCGTGATGAGCGTATGCCCCACATAGCGTAGCAGGTCGGGGTAGTCGCTGGGACTGAGTATGCTCCCCTTGAGCTGGATTGGCTTGCCATCGTAGTTAGGGTGGAGGCAGGGAGAGACCTTTTCTCCAGGAGCTTCGGGAGAGGTGTCTACATGAGCGAGGAGCGCGATGCGGGGAACCTCTTCGTAACCGGCCGTGGCGGGTATTTGTGCTATCACATAGCCCGCATCATAGCAGGTAGCTGGTATCTGTAGCGCCTCTAGCTCCGAGTGAAGCAGACGGAGCAAGTCCCACTGACAGGAGGTCGAGGGCTTCGTCGGACTATTCGGATCGGAGGTGGTGTGGATCTTTACGTAGCGGAGGAATCGCTCTAGGAGTTGACTCATAGTGTGTGCAAAGGCTTAGCGCTGCTTGAGGATACTATTGATGACGCGGCAGGTGGAGATGAGCTTACCGCTCTGGGTGGAGTAGATATCCACGTTCCAGACGTGGGTGCTGCGCCCCTTGTGAAGTATCGTGGCGACGCCGCGCACGGTGTCTCCGACGACTGTCGAGGAGACGTGGTAGCCACTCACCTGCATGCCGACTTGTATCTCGCCTTCGTTGGCTATAGCCACTGAACCTAGCCCTGCGAGGGTCTCGGCAAAGGCTAGCGAGGCACCTCCGTGCAGGATGCCCATCGGCTGTCTCGTGCGACTGTCCACGGGCATCGTGCCCGTGACATAGCCCTGCGCTATCTCTGTGCAGCGCATGCCGAGCGCTCCCATGAGCGTGTTGGGCATGATAGCGTTGGCATCTTCTGGGTCAAAGGGAACCCCATCGTAGCGCAGCTTGATCTGCTTGGTAATCATGTGGGCTAAGCCCGCTGCGTCGCAAGAGGTGGTGATATAGTCAGCGCAACTCTTGAGCGGCTCGGGAGCGTTTGCCATAGCTACGCCTAGTCCAGCGCGCTGTACCATGGCGACATCCTCTAGAGTGGTGCCGACGGCGATGATGTTTTGCTGATTGAGGTCTAGTCGGTCTAGGATAAAGTCCAGCGCTCCCCGCAGGCTGACGCCAGAAGCTACGATTGAGAGCTCATTCATCGGCTCATCGTAGAGGGTGGCGGTCAAGGCTTGCTCAGCTTTGAGCCGTTCGCTCAGTTTCTCCAGTCGATCCTGTCTGGCTAAGATAAGCGCTCTAAAGATTGGTTCGGAGGGAGCTTGGAAGGGTTCGTCGGCTTCGGCCAATTCTAAGATCGGCATGCCCCAAAGCTTGGCGAGCTGTAGGACACGTGGCTGATGGGTCTTCGTAGTGTAGAGGGCTTTCTCGCCAATGAGTGCTAGCGTGTAGTCGCTATTCACCAGCTCGTAGAGATGGGTGAGCTCGGCGGGACGGAGTGGGCGAGAGGCCAGCTCACGACCCGTGCGACAGTTGTGAACGCGTGCGCCTAGATGGGAGATGATGTAGCCACTATTGCGCGGTAGTTGCAGCAGCTCGGAGAACTTCAGGAGACTAGTCATAGGCGCTTCGCTGGCGATCGCCACACGTAGAGCGTACTCCTCCTGCACCTCTAGGAGGGCTTCGCGGTCCTCTAGCGCTATCTGCCCATTGCTCCCGAGCAGACAGTCACGGTCTTTGATGGCGAGGAACTTATAGCCACCACTCTTTACTTGATCTGTCATAGGACTCCTTATTATAATGCGGACCAGTTAAACTGTACGCCGATGCGCCCGCTGTAGGGCTGCGTCATGTTGTAAGCACCTAGTCCATAGTACTGACTGTCGAAAGTGGCAAAAAGCGTCCACATATCCGTCAAGCGATACTGCGCCGTCACCTCAGCGGTAAACCTTGTGAGCGAAGCCCACGCTGCGCCCACTAGAAGCCCAGTCTTGGGAGCCTGAGCGGGGTGAAGGATCTTGGGCGAGAGACAGGTGTCGTAGTAAACCACCCCACGAAGGTCTAGGCGACGTGTAGGACGGACAGCCAACTTTGCATAGCTCTGGAAGTAAGGCTTGGGGACGCGGACGGAGAAGTTCGCCTGACGGTTGAACTGCGCTCCGAGGCTCAGCTCACAAACCTTTGCGATGACCGTAGAGAGGTCTAGACCTGCGTAGAAGATGTCAAGCTTCGTGTAATCATTGCGCTGCGACTGTAGCCATGAGCAGTAAAGCTCTTCGCCAGTGTAGTAGGGTAGGAGATTGAAGCCGTAAGTGCGGCCATAGTGATCGTACCCGCCGTACAGCTCGTAGGTGCCAGAGCCGAGCTGGAGCTTGATGCCTGTGCGGGAGCCGAGCTGCTGACGCTCTGGTCTAGGCAATACGTTGAGCATGACACCTGGTATGCGAGCTAGGTAGTCAAATGGGTTGACATCTTGTATTCCGCCCGAAGCCCGCAGGTACCACTCCCAGCGCCTCTGATCAGAGAGCGACAGACGAACCTCTGGGTAGACCAGCACCTCTTGGTTGGCAAAGTCCACGCCGACACCGCCTGAGAAGTCTAGGTCGGCAAAGTTAACGAACCCACGATAGCGAAACTGCGGGTGTGCCCCTAGGAGGAAGAGCTGTGACGGCTGGCTCGTGCGGATACGCATATCGGCGCTCAGTCCGAGAGACCAGTCTTCAGAGAGCTGCACAGCGGTAGCTCCATCAGCGTCAATCGTATGTAGATATTCGCTAGCTAGGAGGTCGCCTGGGGCTGGGCTAGGTAGTGAATGGTATAGGAAGGCGTAGCGTGCGCCTAGGTCGAAGGACCAGTTATGCGCCTGGAGGTTCTCTATGCGACCCGTCATACTGTACTCGCGTAGCTTGTCTTGCCAGCGGGTGCGGTCTAGTAGGGGAAGCGCAGTTATCTGCATCCGCTGTTGCGTAGGGGTGTGCGCAAAGATGTGACTACGGATGCCTCCCTGTAGCTTGACGGTGCTCTCCTTCCAGTGATAGCTGTAGCCTAGGACTCCCTCGGTAGCGTGGCGGTACATCTCCGTCTGTCGGGGAACTTCCTCAAGGTAGTGATAGTCCGCATCGGACTGGTCCATAGGTCCATGCACAGAGCGGTTAGGTCCGTTCTTGCTGAGCGTGAAAAGCTCTGAGCGATGCGTCAGATCGAGAGAAAGGACATTGTGCTTGCTCCCAAAGTGCCACTGCCCCGCCAGATCCCCACCGAAAGTCGGTGCAAAGCCTCCGAAGAGCCGAGCCATGATCCCATTGTAAGGCTGAGGCACCTCACTGGCAAAGCTAGACAGCTGAGGCGTCGGCGCTGGCGAGAGGGTCGGTGTGAAGTCTCTCGTGGAGCGAGGTGTGGCTGGGTTGTAGCGCTCTATCTGAGGCTTGGTCAGAGGTATCAGCGTAAAGATAGGATTGGTGTCATCTATCTGTCTCACCTTGTCGCTCACCACGGTGACCTCACGGCTGATCGTGTCACGCTTGGCTGGAGAGGTGGGCTGTTGAGCTAAAGCTGGGAGCAGGCTGCTGAGCAGTACTGGGAGAAGTATGTATAGTCGTTTCATCGATGATAGGCTTAATCGTGAGAAATGGAAGGCGAGAGGCGCATTAGCGAGCCGTACGCTGGCGAAGCTGTGCGAGCTTCTCTGTGGCGCGCTGACGTATCAGCGAAGTCTCGTCGGTGTAGTTCTTGAGCAAGCTCTCTAGGTATAGTCTTGCCGTGTCGGGATCTCCCTTGGCGAGGTACCAGTCGGAGAGCGTTATGATCGTCTCGGCAGATAGATCGGGGTCTGGGTAAGCTTCGTTGACCAGCTTGTCCAGTAGCTGCTTCGAGTAGCTTTGCTGCACCTTGTTGGAGACGTAGTGCTGAGCTAATAGGAGTGTCCCCTGACTGCCAGCGTAAGTCCCTATACGAGCGACAAGAGGCTTTAGCAAAGATTCGATCTGGTTGCCACGACCTGTCTTCAAGTAGCTGGTAGCTAGGCGACAAGTCAAGAGGTCTAGTTGCTCTTGGCTCCATCCTTTAGCTTTGTCTAGCTGAGGGGTCACGACCTTGATGACCCACGCATATTGTCCCGCTTGGAGCGCACTCTCGGTAGCTGAGAGCAGTGTCGTCTGATAGCTCGCAGGGGCTAGCGGTAGTGTGAGTAGCTCCTGTTGCAAAGGCAATGCCTGCGCAAAGGCTCGCTGATGAAGGCGGATCGTAGACATCTTCTGGAGCAAACCAATGTGTAGCTCCTGCGACAGTTGCTTGCGACTGGGGTAGATGCGCTCATAGAGTGCTAGAGCGTCCGCCTCCTTGCCAGCACGTTCGTAGAGGTCTCCCAAGTAGTAGTGCGCTAAGAGCGAAGATGCACCTTGTGGCTTCAGAGCTAGGTACTCCTTGAGCAAGCGCTCTGCCTGTGGCTGTCGGGACTGGTAAGCACGCTCGGCCGTCTCGAAGGAGATGCTCATCGCCTCGCTCTCGTTGATGGCGTAGCTGCCTCCGATGCTGTTGGCGTACTGGACAAACTCTGTGGAGCGTCCCTCCTCAATGTAGATACTCTTCAGCGCTTCGTAAGCTTGCTTCGCCTCGCCACTCTGTGGCGCCTCCGCGAGGAGCGCTTTGTAAGTCTCGATAGCTCGGTTCGTCTCATTCCTATTATAATATAGTAGTGCCAACTGCAAGGCAGCCTTGCGCCCATACTCGCTCTGCGGGTACTCCTGCGTCAGGCGTGTGAAAGCTCCGATAGCCTCCGCATGCTGTCCGTACAGTTCCATAGCTCGTCCCTGATCATACATAGCGCGAGGCTTGTAAAGGCTGTTCGGATGGCGAGCGATCAATTTATCAAGTGCAGCTATCTGCGCCTTGTAGTCCTTCTTGAGACCCTCAATGTCGGACAGCATATAGAGCGCATAGACCTGATTGTCAGGAGCGATCCTGTAAGCCTCCTCGTAGTAGCGTACGGCAGGCGTGTAGTGCCCCTGCATATAGTGCGCATCGCCTAGGCGGGCGTGGACATCTGCCTGCAGTGTATTATCGAGCGTGCCCTCTTGGAGTAAGATAGAGAGCGTCTGCGTGGCAGCTCCGTACTGCTTCTGCTTGATCTGACTGTAGCCCAGTAAGTAGCGAGCTATCTGTAGCTGCTCGCTAGTAGCTGTGCGCTTATTGAGGATAGCAGTGAGGGCTTGAGATGCACGCTTGTAGGCTCCCTGCTGAGAGAGGAGTTGCGCCCCTAGTAGCTCCGCCTCAGTGTGGTGTGTGGAGCGCGTGCCGAGCCCTTGCGCTTGCTGGTTGTAGCGCTGTGCTAGGGCTAGGTCGCCCGCCTGCTGCGCCTGCTGTGTGAGCTGATTGAGCAGATAGCACTGCGCCTCTACAATAACGGGCGAAGGACTCTTGATACGTCCTATCGAGGCTAGACTAGTCAGGTAGTCGGGGCTGCGGTAGTAGCTCTCAATGAGGAAGTGCTCCATCGCCTCACGGTGTGCCGACTGGGCGAATGTATTGAGAAACTCCTCGCAGAGCCTCACCTCCTGACCAAACGACCCGCCCGCCTTACTGCGCATCAGCAATACCTGCTCATAGATAGCTGCTTCACGGATCGTAGGAGCTACAGCTCTATCTGCTGCCACCTGATAGGAGGCCAAAGCTTCGGAGTAAAGCCCCATATCTCTACGAGCACGGGCTAGGTAAAGGTTGGCCACCCCGCTCGTCTCCGCATCGCCACGGGTTGCTAGGAGTAGATGCGGGATCGCTTGCTCCGTGCGCTCCGTCTCCATGTAAGCCGCAGCGAGGATAAGTTGGTCTTCGGGTGTTAGGGCATTAGCCTTTTGCTCTGCTAGTGGAGCGAGGCGCTCGATAGCTTTGCTCGGCTCCTCCAGACGATACCAAGCGTTTGCCTCTAGGATCTGACTCTCCGTGCGCTGCTCCTCCGAGAGGCGTGCCGTAGCAAGTGCCTCGGTGTGCGTGAGCACCGACTGATAGTTTTGCCGATAGAGGGCTATCCGCGCCAGTCCTAGACGAGCGTCATACTGCAGATCTCCCTGATCCTGTATCGGGAGGAGCGTGCGCTCAGCCTTGTCCAGACTGTTTTGCGCTATGTATAGTTGCGCTAGATAGAGCCTAGCCACATCGCCCCAGTAACCTTCATTAGCAGCGGTCAACTCAAAGAGTCGCTCCACCTGATCTACAGAGCGACCAGACAGTAGGAGCGCATAGGCCATCTTGACCTGCCACTCGCTCCGCGCCTCACGTGTCAAGGTCCGCTCACGCACCTGCTCTAGCGTATGGCGAGCACGATTGTACTCCTTATTATATAGATAGTGTGTGGCACGAGCTATGCGCGCTATCTGGGCCTGACGGGAGACGGGCTCTCTGGTGATATACTCCTCCAGCTCGGCTGCAGCACTCGGACGACCCAGCAGATGCGCCCCATAAGTGGCAAACCACCCATCCGCCTCGCTCAGACGTCGTGTAGAGGAGAGGAGCGTCATGGTGCGTAGGGGTGAGCCAGCAGCGAGAGTCACCTCGATGGCATGCTGCTCGGTGGGCCTGCTAAAGGTCTCTTGCGCCTGTAGTGGATAGGCTAGTGGCAAGCTACCACAGAGCAGTAGCGTATATAGGTATCCTTTGTAGTTCATCGGTAGTAGTCTTATCTTATGGGGGCGAAGTCCTCTGGATACGCCCAATCGATTCTAACGCAAATCTACTGAAATAACTCTTGAGGACAAAATATAGTCAAGTCTGACACCTGATACAAGATGACTTCATCGATGGCACTATCAAGGAAATCGGACAATTCCTCGGTGGAGATTGTTGATTATCCTGCGAGGAAACGAAAAATTCTTCGGAAGTTCGAAATCTTTCTTCCGAAGTTTCATCTCATTCTTCCGAACTTTTATTTCCCGGTTCCGTGGGGAATTTCCGTTTCCTCGTGAGCTATTGGGAAATTCCTCGTGAGCTTTCGGGGAGAGCGCAGAAATTCACATCTTTTGCTGTGTACAAAAAAAACTATCTTTGCGATATGGAAAGAGGTCTCAGTCTGCTACCATCGCCTAGCACAAGGCGTGTAAACTAAAGAAGTAGGAGAGCGAAGATGCGGACGTGCGTGGACAGATCAAGAGATCAAAAGAATACTAACTCATAAGCTTTTAGAACGATGAAACATACGACATGGTTATGCGCTTTGCTCCTATTCCTGCTACCACTCGTGGCAAAGGGACAGCAACAAGTGACGCTGGATGAATCTCAGCAAGAGATCGCAAAGGTTATAAAGACCGTCATGCATATATCTGAGCAGGATGCAACACTGGCTCAGGCTGATGCTACGACACGTAAGGCTGTCGAGGTGGTGCGAGCCCTCACTGGCCAAAAAGAGTACAGCGAGAAAATGGCTACAAACCTAGCCTCTGCACTGACTCTAGAAGATAATCACATCGTAATCCTCCCTAAGTATCAGCGTCCAACAGAGGGTGCCACGTGGGATGGTGTATCCCTAGCGGAATTCGTGAAGGCGATAGACGACTTTCGCTCGATGACGCTAACGGGACAGCAATAGTCGGCTGTATAGTCCGTATCTTTCGCTCCTATCCTTCTAGGGACTGTTGCTAATTAGCTACGGTCTCTAGTTGTTTTTAGGGGGCTATTCATCTTCAAAAAGAGTCTCTTTACGAAGAACATGTCGGGAAAACCGTATTTTCCACTCCAAAATGCAATTTGGAGTGGAGCTCGCCCTGCTCCGGACGC
>NZ_CAMYEZ010000071.1 GCF_947254915.1 uncultured Porphyromonas sp.
GGAGATGCAGACGATCATATCGCTAATGGAGGAGTACAAGTCACACGACCTATGAAACATGAGATCATACCAGTCAGCCCAGAGCTACTAGCGCTCATTGGCACAGAGGGGATCAACGCACTAGGACTGCCCAAGCGGGAGATCTTCCTGCTAGACATCGTAGTCGCTGGCACCACCTTCTGCCCTGTAGTACAGGAACTCTACCCGACGCTACTGCCAGACACCGTGCTGCGTATGGTACGTCAGCCACAAAACGAACACGACGAGCACGCCATCGCCATCTACTACGAGGAGCACCGCATAGGCTATGTGCCACAAGAGCTCAACCTAGTCATATCTCGCTTGATGGACGCTGGCAAAGAATTTTACGCTCGGGTCGTCCAGGTGAAAAAGATCAACGAGTGGATACGTATATCGGCTCAGCTCTTTATGATCGAATAGCGAAAGGTCGGGGCGCACGAACGTGTAACCCGCTGGACGCACCCCGACGTGTAACGACTGTAGGGACGCACGATCCCCACGCTCCTACCAGCGCCACCGTCGCATCAAGATCCGCATAAGCGTAGCGACCCCGACCACCAGGAGCAAGCTACCCACGATCCCAACTAATAGCCCAGCAAGCCAATTCGGACGATGCTCTGCCGTCTGTCGTTCCGTCATCTCTTTCTGCTGACGGTTCGCTTGCTGTAGCACTTCCTCCTTTCGAGCCACACTATCTTGTTGCTGGACGACCGTTCGCCTAGCACGTATGTAGCGCACACCTGGCAGTTGCGACCGACTCACAGCCAGTAGCGAGTCTTCAGCCAGAGCCCCTACAGCGAAAGCCCCTCGACTAGGCGAAACGGTGTCTAGGAGGAGTATCTCCCACTCCTCTAGGGTGGTGTCACGGAGATGTTGCTCCGCATGGTTCACCGCCAGCTCGCTACGTTGCTGCGACTGTTGTTGCGATGCCTCGGTAGAGTGCTTTCGCCGAGTGCCACAGCTCAGTAGCATACTGGCGGTGAGGATCAGTGCGCACACGACACTTTTATAGCTCCTCATGATACTTGTACTTATAGTCTAGTCCGAGGAGGGCTCCCACGAAGGTCATCACCTCCCCGTATGCCACCAGCACAGAGCTGTCTATGACCCCTAGTGGAGGTGCTGTAAAGCCCGCAGCTAGGAGACCTATGCCAGAGATGCTCAGGATGAAGGCTAGGCAGAGTTGCTTGCCACCTCGAGGTTTTATCGTTTGTGCCATAGGGATAGATACTCTTTGAATGCGTCAAAACAGGGGCACGCCTTCATCCATTCGTGAGGCTCTATGATGCCGTTGTGGTTTAGGTCGGGGCTCAAGTCTCTATGCCCCACGATGCGTGCCTTAGGGTGGATAGCTACGAGCGTCTGCAGTAGCTTGAGCATAGCAGCTCGCTGCTCAGGCGTACGGGTATCCCACGGAGTACCGTCAGGTTTCAGTCCCCCCTCGTAGCATATGCCGAGACTACAGCGGTTGTATCCGATAGCGTGAGCACCAGGCATGGAGAGAGGTCGCAAAGACTCAATAACGCCTGAGCGTGTGATGTAAAAGTGGTATCCAGCCATGGCAAAGCCTCTGGCACGATGGTCTTGGTCTAGTTGCCATGAGCTGTAAGTCATATTACTACGTGTGGCGCTACAGTGTACTACGATATACTTAATATCTTCAGTCTTCATAATTATAGAGATTAGAGGGTAGAGAGTAGAGGGGGCAGATTACTCCGCCCCCCTCTTTGAAATGCTCCGATTAGTCAACTTTGACTATAAGCCACCGTTGTTCTTTTCTGACTTGGAGGTACCCTCAGTCTCGTTACTTGCAGGAGGAGTCTTAGAGCCTGGCTCTTCGGAGGTGTTATGACCAGGAGTCGTATGAGGCTTCTCTCCTGTTCCTACTGATGAGCTTGAGACATCAGACTTGAGGTAGCTAGCGTTTTTCATCTTGGTGCGAACCTGATGCCCCGGGACAAATATGACCCTATTGCCATAGATCATCTCCCGCTTGAAGCTCTCAGGCTTGTCGCAAGACTTGCTACGCAGAGTCGCTCTAAATCGTCCTAGATCTCCTAGGTCTACTATACGTCCATTAGCAAGCTCTATAGAGAGTAGCATAGAGACCGTATTCAAGACGCTGAGCACGTCACCGACAGATATAGCGGAGATTTGAGAGACCATCTGAGCAATGTCTGCCTGTGAGGTGACACCATCGTACTTAGCTTGTGCGTAGTAATTAGTCGTAGTAGTGCCTAGGGTTAAGCCTTTGCGGTTGATTTGCTGGATAGCATACTTGATTGCCATAGTAATTTGTTTTTTTAGAGTTGATAAATTTAGTTCGTCTTCTATTGAGATGCTGTCATTGCTACCTTGAGGACTCCCTATGTATAATAGGTGTCATAGAGCTTGCCGGCGATTGCTCTCATAGACTGTCTACTGATAGGGGCTGCAGAGCCTAATTTTCTCTACCTGCTAACCCTCTAGAGGTGTGCGTGGCAATATCTCTGAGGAGACGATGCAAAGGTACGACACGAGGATCAGGGCACCTGCTGTCAAGAGTCATCAACAATCATCTTGAGGAACAAAAGGGTTGCACGCTCCTTGTTTGGTATCGGTTCCCACGAAGACTTCTTGTTTTGTATGGGACTAAAGATCCAACAGGTTGGTCCTGAGGATATTTCTGTTGCGCAGGGACTCTCTTGCGTCCAAGCTAAGAAGTGAAGTCTCGTAGGCAGAATTAGCAGATTGCGAAAAAAGTTGCCCAAAGTGCTTGCAGTATTCAGAAAAAGTTGTACCTTTGCATCACAGTTCAGGAAGGAAGCCCCTGTGGCACTCCAGAATGAAGCTTGACTTCGTAGCTCAGTTGGTAGAGCAACTGACTCTTAATCAGTGGGTCGAGGGTTCGAGCCCCTCCGAGGTCACGTTTAATCATAGTTCAGAGATAGAAGCCTCTTGCGTTTAGCAAGGGGCTTCTTTTATGCTATGATGGGTATGTCATACATCTGTGGCGACTGTCGTATTTTCCACTCCAAAATGCAATTTGGAGTGGAGCTCGCCCTGCTCCGGACGCCCCCTCCTCTCCTAGGAGGGCGGGAGGAGCAGGTAGCGAGCTGCCGAGACGAAAAAAGGGACGATGCGCCCACCGTCCCTTTAAGGTTAATGCAGTATATTTGTTGTGGAAACAAAAACTCAGCGATATACACGTGTACCATCTCAGTAACACCTCCCCAACTGTGTACTTTTTTTCAGGAAGAGGACACAGTCTAAAACTCTAATCTCTCTTTTCTGACCTCTAATCTCTTCCCCTCCTGAAATTAAGACGATATTATAGTAGTTAATAGTAGGTATTTTGTATCTTTGTGGAGCAAAGGAGATGTCTCGCATCGCAAAAGGTCGGTAGAGCGCTCTGAGAAGCCCTTCCCCTATACAGCTATTTGCCATGTCTAGACAGACCTACAGTAACTGATAACATCACTCAAGTAATCAAACGAACAAATATGTGGATCTTTAAATCATCAATCGGGAGAAAGTTCATCATGAGTCTCTCAGGACTCTTCTTGATTATCTTCCTATTGCTACATGGCTGTATCAACCTACTAGCCGTCTACGATGCGATCAATGTGAATAGCGAGTTCCCTACGGAGCTGTACAATCAAGCCTGTCACGTCATGGGTACCAACATATTGGTACAGATCATGGTCCCCGTCCTAGCGCTGGGCTTCATCGTACATATCATCTACGCATTATGGCTGACACTGCTCAATCGTAAGGCACGTGGCAATGATCGCTACGCCATCTTCACACGGGCTAAGATAGACTGGGCGAGCAAGAATATGTTTGTCCTGGGTATCATCGTATTGGGGCTACTGGTCTTCCACCTGACACACTTCTGGAGCAAGATGCAACTACAGGAGTGGACGGGAGGTGAGAGTGCCGAGGGCTACCAGCTCGTCGTGCAGACCTTTAGCAATGTATGGGTCTCTATCCTATACCTCGTATGGCTCGTAGCTATTTGGTTTCACCTTACGCACGGATTTTGGAGTGCTCTGCAGACTCTTGGGTGGAACAATAAGAAGTGGTTCAACCGCCTACATGTCATCAGCTACATCGTCGCCACACTACTAGTGCTCATCTTTGCCGTTGTAGTCGTTTACTTTGGCTTCATCTACTCAGGTCCGCAGAGCCTTAATGAGGCTATCCCCTACGCTGAGGCTAATGTAGCTACTCTTCCTATCATCTAAATCTACGAACTACCTTAATCATCAGAGATATGAGCGAAATAAATGCCAAAATCCCAGCTGGTGCTTTAGCTGAGAAGTGGACTAACTATAAGAATCATCAGAAGCTGGTCAACCCCGCCAACAAGCGTCTCCTCGATGTCATCGTTGTCGGTACAGGTCTAGCGGGCGCCTCCGCAGCAGCTTCTCTAGGAGAGCTAGGCTTCAACGTACTAAACTTCTGCATCCAGGACTCTCCTCGACGTGCACACTCTATCGCAGCTCAGGGTGGTATCAACGCGGCAAAGAACTATCAGAACGACGGCGACTCTGTCTACCGTCTCTACTACGACACCATCAAGGGGGGTGACTACCGCGCTCGTGAGGCAAACGTATACCGCCTCGCAGAGGTATCTAACGAAATCATTGACCAGTGTGTCGCTCAGGGCGTCCCCTTCGCACGTGAGTACGGTGGTCTACTAGACAACCGCTCCTTCGGTGGGGCACAGGTCTCCCGTACATTCTACGCTCGTGGTCAGACGGGACAGCAGCTACTCCTCGGTGCTTACTCAGCGCTCAGCCGTCAGGTACACAAGGGTAGCGTCAAGCTCTACACACGCCACGAGATGCTCGACCTAGTCATCATAGACGGTCGTGCGAGAGGTATCATAGCGCGCAACCTAGTCACGGGTGCTATCGAGCGCTTTGCGGCTCATGCCGTAGTGATCGCTACGGGCGGTTACGGCAACGCCTTCTACCTCACGACAAACGCTATCGCCTCCAACGGATCCGCAGCTTGGCAGTGCTACAAGAAGGGCGCTTACTTTGGCAATCCCTGTATGGCACAGATCCACCCGACCTGTATCCCTGAGCATGGAGACTTTCAGTCTAAGCTGACGCTGATGTCGGAGTCTCTCCGTAACGACGGTCGTATTTGGGTGCCCAAGAAGCTGGAGGATGCTAAGGCGCTACAGGCTGGTACCAAGAAGGCAAACGATATCCCTGAGGAGGATCGTGACTTCTACCTCGAGCGTCGCTACCCGGCCTTCGGCAATCTAGTACCTCGTGACGTGGCTAGCCGTGCTGCTAAGGAGCGCTGCGATGCGGGCTTTGGGGTAAACAATACGGGTCTTGCCGTCTTCCTAGACTTTAAGTACGCCATCGAGCGTATGGGACGTGATGTCGTTGCGGACAAGTACGGCAACCTCTTCCAGATGTACGAGCAGATCACTGCCGATAACCCCTACGAGACCCCAATGATGATCTACCCTGCTATCCACTACACGATGGGTGGTCTATGGGTAGACTATGAGCTACAGACTACGATCCCAGGGCTCTTTGCGATCGGTGAGGCAAACTTCTCCGACCACGGTGCTAACCGTCTCGGTGCTTCTGCCCTCATGCAGGGTCTTGCTGATGGTTACTTCATCCTGCCCTACACGATACAGAACTATCTCTCGGATCAGATTCAGGTACCGCACTTTAGCGTCGACCACAAGGAGTTTGACGAGGCTGAGAAGGCGCTCAAGGAGCGCATCCAGCGTATCGCCTCTATGCACGGCAAGCGCTCGGTCGACAGCATCCACAAGGAGCTAGGACATATCATGTGGGAGTATGTCGGCATGGCACGCTCTAAGGAGGGTCTACAGACAGGTATCGAGAAGATCAAGGCGCTACGCAAGGTCTTCTGGAGTGACCTCCACCTACCAGGTAATATTGACGACCTTAACATCGAGCTAGAGAAGGCGCTACGTCTAGCAGACTTCCTAGAGATCGGTGAGCTCATGGCACACGATGCCCTCGACCGTGAGGAGAGCTGTGGTGGACACTTCCGCGTAGAGCATCAGACCGAGGAGGGTGAGGCAAAGCGTGACGATGAGAACTTTGCTTACGTCTCCTGCTGGGAGTATCAAGGCGAGGGTCAAGACCCTGTCATGCACAAGGAGCCACTGGTATACGAATTCACCGAGCGTCTCCAGCGTAACTATAAGAACTAAGCAACCCTGTAGATAATCATAGCAATGGATCACAATATAAATATCAATGTCAAGGTATGGCGTCAGAGAGGTCCCCGCGAGAAGGG
The DNA here is from genome assembly GCF_947254915.1 of uncultured Porphyromonas sp. GTDB lineage: Bacteria > Bacteroidota > Bacteroidia > Bacteroidales > Porphyromonadaceae > Porphyromonas. The sequence goes on from NZ_CAMYEZ010000071.1 coordinate 6,307, forward strand.
ACACTTTGAGACCTATGCACTCAAGGATGTGCCTCAGAGCGCTTCTTTTCTTGAGATGATCGACATACTCAACGAGCAGCTCATCGCCGAGGACAAGGAGCCCGTTATCTACGACCACGACTGTCGTGAGGGTATCTGCGGTATGTGCTCTATGTATGTCAATGGACACCCACATGGTCCTATCAGTGCTATCACCACTTGTCAGCTGCATATGCGCACCTTCAAGGATGGTGACACGATCACTGTCGAGCCTTGGAGATCTGCGGGCTTCCCGATCATTCGTGACCTGATGGTGGATCGCTCGGCCTATGACAAGATCATACAGGCTGGTGGCTATGTCTCGGTCAATACAGGAGGCGTACCCGATGCTAACTCGATCCCCATCCCTAAGCACAAGGCTGACGAAGCAATGGACGCAGCCTCTTGCATCGGCTGTGGCGCTTGCGCTGCTGCCTGCAAGAACGGATCTGCTATGCTCTTCGTCTCGGCTAAGGTGAGCCAGCTAGCGCTGCTACCACAGGGTCGTGCTGAGGCACACAAGCGTGCTAAGGCAATGATTGCTAAGATGGACGAGCTAGGCTTCGGCAACTGTACGAACACACGTGCCTGCGAGATGGAGTGCCCCAAGAGCGTCTCCATTAGCCACATCGCACGCCTCAACCGTCAGTTCCTCGCTGCCAAGCTGAGCGACTAGCCCGATCGGATGTCTCATCCATAGATCAATTAGGTAGTACTCTCCCATCTAGAGAGGGTACTACCTTTTTTAGTAGCTCTCCTCTAGACTTAGAGGACAAAGCAGGGCTGACGCATTATGGCTTGGTACTCCACGAACTACGCTTGACAACAACTCAGGGATATATGGATTGAGCTTGGCTTCATAGTGCTATCGATATTCATACATCTTCGCTAAGTCCGCAATATCTCCCGAGAAATTTTCTAATAGCTCACGAGACAATGAATATTTTCCACGGAGGGGCGAAATGAAACTTCGGAAGAATGAAATGAAACTTCGGAAGAATGAAATGAAAGTTCCGAAGGATTTTCCGTTTCCTCGCTGGATAATCCAGAATATCTACGGATGAATTTCCCGATTCCCTCCACTTACCGATTTCTGTCATAGAGAGGTAGATGCATTCGTCCGCTATAACACGTCCGCTCTGGAGGACAAAGCAACTGGATCAACTTAGATAAGGAACTATGCTAAGACAATTTCTTCTCGTAGCGCTCGGCGGTGCCCTCGGGAGTGCCCTGCGCTACCTTACGGCTCTCCTACTAGCACGTCACTATACGGGCTCTATACCGCTAGCGACACTCGTGGTCAACCTCGTGGGGTGCTTCCTCATCGGGCTACTCATCGGCTTGTGTAGCGACATGGCACATCTGCGACTGCTCTTTATCACAGGCTTCTGTGGCGGGTTCACCACCTTCTCGACCTTTACGGCAGAGAGCTACTCCATGTTTCGCGAGGGTGCTTACGGATTAGCTCTCCTCTACATCGCTGGTAGCGTGCTGATCGGTCTGCTAGCTCTTTGGTTAGGTCTATCTCTGTCACGTCTCGTAGCTTCCTAAGCGTTTGTCTCAAGGCTTATTGAGGGGCTCGCTCCGCTTCACATAGCAGTCTCTATAGATCTCCTACTCATCTCACTATAGAATGACAGACGTACAGACGTGCTCCCAGCATAGGGGCGACACGTCTGTACGTCTTAAAACGGGTTCTCTTGCTTATTTGTCGCTACTCGCTTGCTACGGATGCGACTGTCTAGAGGGTACTAGTCAAGGAGCTTCTGAGCCTCCTCCTGTAGCTTAGCCTTGCTCTGAGCTCCGACGAGCTTGCTCACCAGCTCACCTCCCTTGAAGAAGAGGATCGTCGGGATATTGCGTATGCCGTACTGGCTAGGTAGGTCGCTGTTTTCGTCTACGTTGACCTTGCCGATGATGATCTTGCCGTTGAACTCCTCAGCAAGCTCATCAATCATCGGACCAACCATCTGACAGGGACCACACCAGGTAGCCCAAAAGTCTAGAATCATCGGCTTGCCCTCAGCCATGAGGCCAGCTATATTAGCATCTGTTATTTCCATTGCCATAGTTCTTGTGTATTTTAGAGTTAGTATGAAATGTCGTCTATATATAATAGGTGTGGGCTATCACTTAGTCGCTTGTACGGCACACTGGATCTGGTACTTCTTGACGATCTCTAGGAGCCACTTGCCCGGCTCTATGCTAGGCGCATACATCGTCGTCGTATAGGGGACCATGGAGGAGCAGAAAGTAATCTCCAGCTCCGTCTTACCAGGGTGATCCTTGATAGCGTTGCCCAGCTCGATGGCACCCTCGAGGGTGTTGGGGCGATCCAGTATCTCCTCCTCACCGTCGGCACCCTCCTCGTAGGAGCCACTCGGCGTGGCGTCCTCGCCTTGACTCAGGTCAATCGTCAGCTGAATGACTCTGAAAGCATCCTCTGTGATGTCCGAGAGTAGCTGCATGCTCTGCACCGTGCGGTAGAGACGATTGGGATCGAATCGGCTCGGCGTGACGCTCATCTTCACTAAGATGGCTAGCCCTTCTTGCGCAAAGTTACCGAAATTCACGTAATCCTTGCCAAAGAGCGGTATCTCGCCAGTCCCGGAAGTGTCTTCAAGCTGGATAATAGCGTAAGGTTCGTTCTTCTTACTAATGCCTTGACGCACCTTCGTGACCAAACCAGCGCAGGTCAGCTGCGTGAGCCCTAGCTCCGCATATTGAGCTAGATCGGAGGTGGGACAGTTGCAGAGGTACTCAATGACGAAGGCGTAGGGGTCTAGCGGATGGGCGCTCAGATACATCCCTATATATGTCTGCTCCTTGGTCAGGCGCTCCAAATTGCTCCACGGCTCCACATCTTTGGGGGGTAGGGGCTTAGGGAGCTTGACACTCGGGTCGCTATCGCCAAAGAGCGAAGCCTGCACCTGCGTACGTTCCCCCTCGAGGATTTTGCCATACTGCATAAGTGAAGTAAGGAAAGTCTCGTCCTTGCCATAGGAGAGGCTACTCACGCCACTCTTGGCTATAGGAGTGAAGTAAACCTCCCGCTCAATGCCAAAGCTGTCGAAAGCTCCCGACAAGATGAGCGCCTCAAGGGCTCGCCGTGAGCAGTTGGTCAGGTCGGTGCGCTGGAAGAAGTCGTACACATCTTTATAGGCTCCATGCTCCTTGCGCTCCTCGATGATAGCCTCAGCGACCGATAGCCCCACATGCGAGATACCGCCGAGGCCAAAGCGTATGACTCCCTCCTTATTGGCCGAGAAGGCGGTAAAGCTCTCATTGATGTCAGGTCCCTTGACCTCAAGCCCCATATGCTGTACCTCCTCAAGGTACTTCGCTAGCTTGTCAGACTTGTTTTGGTTACAGGTTAGTAGCGCTGCCATAAACTGTGCGGGGTAGTGCGCCTTCAGATAAGCAGTCTGGTAGGCGACCCAGGCGTAGCAGACGGAGTGACTCTTGTTGAAGGCGTAGCTGGCAAACTTCTGCCACCCGTCATAGATACGCTCGAGCGTCTCACGTGGATGCCCCTTGGCGACACCGTTCTCTACAAACTTGATGCGGTACTTCGCCATCTCTTTTTCTTTCTTCTTACCCATCGCCTTACGCAGGCTATCGCTGTCGCCTCGTGTGAAGTCGCCTAGCACACGAGAGAGGATCATCACCTGCTCCTGATAGACGGTGATGCCGTAAGTGTCCTTGAGGTAAGGCTCCATCTCGGGCAGGTCGTAGGTAATCTCCTGACGGCCATGCTTGCGCTCGATAAAGGTCGGGATATTGTCCATAGGGCCAGGACGGTAGAGCGCATTCATCGCCACTAAGTCCTTGAACTCGGTCGGCTCAAGCTGCTGTAGGTACTTACGCATACCAGGACTCTCAAACTGGAAGGTGCCGACCGTATCGCCCCGTGAGTATAGCTCGAAGGTCTTGGGATCGTCAACGGGGATCATGTCAATGTCTAGGTCGATACCGTAACTCTCCTTGATGTTTCCCAGTGCATCGTTGATGATGCTGAGTGTCTGCAGACCGAGGAAGTCCATCTTGATCAGTCCCGTCGGCTCGATCACCTTGCCTTCATACTGCGCCACGAGCTTGCGCTCGTTGGTATCTGGATCAATGGCGGTCGAGAGTGGCACCACATCGCTGACGGGCGGGCCACTGATGATGACGCCACAGGCATGCACACCCGTAGTACTGGCGGTACCCTCCAGTTGGCGGGCATAGCGGATCGTATTGGCAAGCTGTTCGTTCTGACTGACAGACGCTTCGCGAAACTCTTGATTGTTCTGCACCATCCACTCAAGGTTTAGGTGCTTAACCCCTTCGGGCGGTCTGTCGGGTATGAGCTTGCAGAGCTTGTTCGCTTGGTCTAGCGGTAGCTCCTCTACACGGGCCACCCCTTTGATCGCACCCTTGGTCGCCATCGTCGTGAGCGTGATGATGTTGGAGACGTGATCACGACCATACTTATTGGTTACCCAATCGAGGACACGCCAGCGGTTCTTATCATCAAAGTCAATGTCAATATCCGGCATCGATATACGGTCAGGATTGAGGAAGCGCTCGAAGAGCAAACCGTACTTGATTGGCTCGATCTGCGTAATGGATAGGCAGTAAGCGACTGCCGAGCCCGCTGCCGAGCCACGTCCAGGGCCTACAC
>NZ_CAMYEZ010000072.1 GCF_947254915.1 uncultured Porphyromonas sp.
AATGAAATGAAAGTTCCGAAGAATTTGTTCGTTCCTCGCTGGAAAATCAAAAAGCGCCCCCGAGGGATCGTTCAATTTCCTTGATAGTGACGTAGGTAGATAAGTTCATCTTGTGTCACAGATAAGCCATAAGCGGATTACTCCTCCTCAAAGTCTACGTACTCCCCTTGGTCTTTCTCAAACTTCTTCTTCGCTATATCCTTCATATCCAGCTTGCCCTGCTGTGACTGTGCATCCTCTGAGCTTTGCTGTGAGGTGGCAGAGTGCCACCCCTTGCGTGGCGCTTTTCGTGACTTAGTGTGCGGATCACCCTGCTGTATGTAGCGTCTCACCATCCAGTACAATATGCGAGGCGCAAAGTATCTAATGAGCAGGTACGTAAGTCCTATGACGAGGATCAGACCAAATATGAATTCCATGTGTCGGGTCTAGATTAAGGTGTTATTGTTGAGCGGCATCGATAGCGTCCGAATTGCTCTTGATCTGCCGACCGATGGCGAGCGAGACGATGATATAGAGCAGCATCGCTAGGCGTAGCGTACTCGCCACGGAGCCCAGCCACATATAGATACAGCCTGCAGGGACTAGGATAGCGCCCCATGCGATGAGGATGACCGTACCGTGAGATGCTTTCATCTGTGCACCTAGATGCTTCAGCGAGAGCATCGGCACACGGCTCACCATCAGGATACAGGAGAGGAGGAGTAGCCCATAGCCAGTCACTAGCGAAAGCGTATCCACCGCACAGGCGCAAGTGGAGAGCGAGATGCCGATCCACAAAAGCGCAGAGGCGGGCACCGGTAGCCCACGGAAGTAGTTGCTCGTCCCCGTATCATTATTAAAGAGTGCCAAGCGGTAGGCTGCAAACGGCAGGATCAGAAGAAAAGGTAGCGACATCATCAGAGCCGTAGACGCTACGTAGCCACTTGCCAAGAGTCTCCCCTCCATCGTGCAGAGAGCTAGCAGTGCAGGCGCTAGGCCAAAGGTGACCACATCTGAGAGCGAGTCTAGATCAGCGCCTATCGGAGAGGTCGCATGCAAGAGCCGCGCTACCATACCATCGAGCAGGTCAAAGAAAGCACCCACAGCAATCCAGATGGCACCCATCTGGTACTCCTTATAATATAGGATCGAAATGATCGCTGCCGCACCCGAGAGGATGTTGCACAGCGTTAGGAGATTGGGGATTAGTCGTTTTATCATGACAACGAGGTTTTGATCTTCATACAGCAAGAAGCGTGCCTACTGGGGCAGATAGCCCAGCGTTGTCTCACCGCCCACCACTTCGTCGCCTATCTTGATCGCTATCTCCGTACCCAGTGGCAGGTAAAGGTCAATGCGTGAGCCAAACTTGATGAAGCCGAGGAAGTCCTCGACCGTCACCTCGTCGCCCACCTTCGGGTAAGTGACGATACGTCGTGCCACAGCACCAGCGATCTGACGCTCTAGCACTTCATGGCCACCATCCGTACGGATGATCACCGCCGACCGCTCATTGAGCACGCTACTCTTAGGGAGAAACGCCTTGTAGTAAGCACCGCTCTGATGCTCCACATGAGTGATCGTACCATTGCAGGCGACCCAGTTAGCATGCACATTGTAGAGCGACATAAAGATCGAGAGCTTGAGACAGCGTCGTCCCAGCAGTTCAGGCTCCTCGACCTCCTCCATGACCACCACCTTGCCATCGGCTGGTGCTACGATGAGGCGTCTATTGCCCGCCTCGCTATTGCTACGCCTGGGGAAGCGAAAGAAGTTTAGCGCTAGCCCCATCACCGTGAGCGACACCAGCAGGGTCAAGATAAATACTCCCTTAAAGGGGACAAAGACAAAGGTTGCCCAGCAAGCCAACGTCAGTATGAGAAAGAAAGAGACGAGGAGTCCCACCCCCTCGCGATGTAGTCGTACCTTTTTCATTATGGATTAAGTAGAATAGGAATCGGCAGTAATTATGATAGGCAAAGATACAAAATAGCCCCCAAAGCTCTACCCCACTCCCCATTACCTCAAAGGAATTAGTCCAAATATCCCGAGTAACGATCCAACGTGTAGCCCGCTACGGGGACGCATAGACGCACTGTGCCACTACAAGACGGGTCGCTCGAGTGAGAGCGTCGCTGCGCTTTCGGTGCGTACGGGCTTAACTTGGTCACCAGCTGAGAAGGCATACGAGATGGTCAGCACCAGTCGCCGACGTGGCGAGAGGTTGAGACGAAGCTGCTCGGTCGTATCACCCATCCTCATCGTGATCCGATCCCTACTGTGGAGGAGATTACTCAGCGAGAGACTGAATTGCAACTGATCGTGTAGCAGTGAGGCGTAGCAACCTAAGTCCAGTCCGTAGCGACCGCCGAGGGTGTAGCCGAGTTGCTGACGAGCTGTCTCACCGCTGAAGGCTACGCTCAGACCAACCATCTTGGTGATAGTAAACTGATGCGTTGAGGTGCCACCCACCGAGAAGCTTTGTACCGACCGCCCAGGCATTTGCTCTTGATCATAGCGCAGGTAGAGGATATTATTCGTTCGCCAGAAGGGGAAGAGGCTCTTATTGAACGTCCCCGATGCGTAGTGGCTCCAGCGACTCCCCACATTGCTTGGCTGCGTATAGTAAAGGTCGGGAGCTGTCTCGTCCTTATAGGTCATAATCTGAATGATGTTGCGACCGTAGCGCACCCGATAGGTAAACTGCCAATCACGGTTGAGGAAGTAGTTGACCTCCGCCTCGTCAAATGTTTCCTGCTTAAGTCGCTGATTACCGATACTGTAGAGATTCTTCGTCAGGTAAGTCGCCACGGGCGAATAGTAACCGTAGTTGGGTAGCGAGAAGAAATGGCGGTATGCCACGCCTATCCCCGAAGCCTTCGCGGGGTTAAGCATATACTGCAGGAGCAGGTTAGGATAAAGCCCCCGATTTGGCACAGTGTAATCGTTCTGCGCATTGAGTAAGTCTCGGTAGTGCACCACCGTCGTCTGATAGCGCAAGCCCACCTGTAGGTAGAGCCGCTGGGTCAGCATCTTGCTGTACTCTAGATAAGGCGATAGGTCAAAGCCTGAGATCGCAAACTGCCGATGAATGATCTGAGGCAACGTGCCACTACTCACCCCGCCCGCATCGTTGTCGTCCAGCCCATAGTTATAAGAGAGCCCACCTGTGAGCTGATTGCCTCCTGCAAAGACCAGTGTAGCTCTTGGGTGAAAGGTCAGATAGTGCGTCCTGCTCTTGCTCTCTGCCAGCTCCCCCTCATTGGTCGAGTAGTAAGCCGATCCGTCGCTCTGCGAGTGGCTATAGCTCACTGTAGAGGCGATGCCCAGTCCCTCGCATACGGCCAGCCGTGCGGCATAGCTCACACCGCCATTGAGATTCAGAATGCGCTGGTCGTACCCTTGTGTCAGGAGCGTTTGCCCTGCGCCATCCTCTAGAAGCGTCTCCGCCTTGGGACGGTCGTATATCACACCGCCAAAGACGCCCAGCGTGTGCTGCTTATTGATCTGATACTTAACGCCGAAGTTGTCTAGCACGGCATAGTCTCTATTCTTGCTGTGACTCATCGTGGTGACGAGACTAGAGGCTTCGCCCTGGTACTTGTTTTGTCGTTCATACAGCGTAGTGTAGCGTCCCCCGCCACCACGTAGCGTGTTGTATAGCGAGACACCAGCCTTGGTGTACTGCAGAAAGAGCGAGGGCATCCCATCGACAAAGCCTCTCTGGTCAAACTGCGTCCGCAAGCTCACCGATCCAAGAAGTCCCGCCTCCGTTCTTAGCGTGATGTAGATGATTCCGCCCTTGATCTGCTGTCCTAGCGAAACGCCTGGATTAGGCACCACCTCAATGTGGTCTATCATAGAGGTCGGTATCGAGTTCAGCTGTTGCAACGTAATCTGCTGGTCTCCGATGTAGATGAGGTTGTCCTCCTTGCCGTTGAGTAGGAGCTGGTTGCCAGTCACCTCGACGGAGGGAATGAAGCGCAAGGCTTCCAACATAGACTTTCCCTTAGTTACGGGGTTGCCCTTAAACTGTACACGGATATTGCCATTCGACTGCAGCTTCGTGTGCTTGGCGACCACCTCAACCTCAGAGAGCTCAACGCTGTTTTCCTCTAGTGTGAAGTCCAACTGCGTGGTAGGCTGAGTGATCGTCACCCTGCGTTGCTGCGTCTTGTAGCCGATACAGCGCACCTCTATGAGATAGGTTCCACAAGCGGGCAAGCGTAGCGCATAAGCTCCCTGCGCATTGCTCACCGCTCCCGTCAGCGTCGTCGCTGTCGTGTCGCTCTGTAGCGTGATCGTAGCACCGATGATCGACTCTCCGCTACTGTCGGAGACGCTTCCCTTAACTTCGTAAGCGCCTTTCTGTGCGCTAAGCCATTGTCCCGCGATAACGAGCAGGAGGACGAAAACTACCTTCTTCATTCGAAAACTTGACTTGTTATTATTATCTGCGAAATGCTTTGCTAAAATACTACTGCACACCTGTCCTCTGGTCTAGGTCGGAGGTGGCGAGAGACTCGTTGCGCGTCACTTTGCGGCTCTTGCCCGAGTTGAAGTTGTACGTGATCTTTAGACCGATAGCACGCGCTTGGATCATATTCCTTTGGTTATACTCGAAGTCATCACCCCACTGCTTCGTCTCGAAGCGTATGTATTTCGAGAAGGGGTGCTGAGCCGTCAAGGTTAGATCCAGCTTGTCGTCCCAGAAGCTCTTCTTCAGGTAGAAGCTATACCCATGGCTGTATGAGTAGGTCGTGCGGAGTGTCGGCGGATTGGCATAGTAGTACCACGAAGCTCCTAGGTACCACGACTTGGGGAGCGTGACATCCACATTGGCTGACAGCATATTCTCCCAGTTCCGCTGAGAGAGTCCTTCACTAGGATAGTCGAAGAGGTGATACCTACAACTCCAAAAGAACGTAAGCGAGAGGGGCATGATAGGACGCCAGTTCATCCAAAGCGAAGCGTTCGGCACACGGTGCAAGCCTGCATTAGCAAAGGTATGATACAGTATCTCTGGACTTTTGGGGTCTCTATACCTCACGGACATAATCGCATTGTTGGTTTGCTCATAGCCCGTCGTTAGACTGAGGTAGAGTTGGTTCGAAAAGATTGTATAGGAGAGGTCTACATTGTGATGTAGCTCCGACTGCAAGTAAGGATTGCCAAAAGAGATGTCGTAGGTTGTCACCTGACTTCGATAAGGATTGAGACGCCAGATAGAGGGACGGATAGGGCTCATCTTGTAAGAGAGGAAGAGCTGCTGGCGGTCAGTGAGCATGTAGGAGAGCGTAGCCGTAGGGATCAGGTCTATGCCCGTCTTGTGAAAGTCTCCCTCACTGTTTTGCGAGAAAGTTATCTTGTCATAGACCAGCGTGCCTCGTGCTCCAGCGGAGAGAGCGAAGCGTTCACCCTGCCAAGCGTAGTTGGCATAAGCTGACGTAAGGCTCTGCAGCTGACTCATGTCTCCCTGACGGTAGAGCGGGTTATTCACCTCTTGCCAGTCGCCCTTGCCTTCGTTCCAGAGATGGTACTCAGGGCGAGAGCTACCCAGTCGTAGCACCTCCTTGACACCTACCTGCAGAGCGTGTCCTCCGCTCCAAATGAACTGATAGTCGCTCTGTAGGGCATGCTCGCTCAGACCTCCGCGTGAACGCTCCATACGTCGTGTCTCATCATAGGGAGAGCTCTCCCAGCTGGTGAAGCCATCTCGGTACTGACGCTCAGTCCACTCCTTGTACCTCAGGTCTGGGTTGTAAGCGTAGCGATAACCTATCGAGAAGCGGGGCTGCTTGTCCGCTGCATAGAGATTGCGATAAATAAGGTTACCCTCTACAGAGCCAGAGGTCAAGCGCATCTGATTGAGCGACGTGGCATATCGTGTAGGCTCATTAGGACGATCGAAAGTTTGCTGAGAGAGCCCTGTAGAGTAGACCGATGAGACGAAGAGGTGCCCATCAGCGTAGAGGCTATTCAGGCTATCTATGGCGTACTCTCCCATCAAGCTACCGACATGGTTTTGGAAGACACCATCGTTGTTACTCCCAGCCACCGCGGTGGACTTGAAGAGGCTGGTCGTCTTATCCCCTTGGAATGTGCGTCTAGATATATCCACAGGCTGATCCTTATGACGCGTATAGTCATAGTTGTAGTTGAGCGCTACGCTAAGCTTACCCTTAGTGAGAGTCAGACTTGAGGTGCCATTGATATTGGGGATTGTAGAGCCCATCAGAGAGATTAGTCCGCTGTACCCATCTAGGCTCTTGCTCTCAGTGATGATATTGATGATAGCATCTCCAGCAGAAGCGTCGTAGCGAGCATCTACCTGTGTGATCACCTCTATACCCTTGACGCTACTGGCGGGGATGCCTCGCAGAACCTCCGTGGGGTTCATCGAGGCAACACGAGAGGGCGAGCCGTTGATGTAGACGGAGAAGTTTGACGACCCCTTGACACGTATATTTCCCTCTCCATCTACAGTGACGAGGGGCACCTTGCGCAGGGCAAAGAGGAGATTGTCGGTCTGAGCCAAGACGTCGTTTTTCATATCATAGGTCAAGCCTTTGGGAGAAAGCTTGATGAGCTTGCGACGCGCCACCACCTGCACCTCGTCTAGAGTCTGAGCATCGGGGGCTAGGTAGATCGTGTCTAGATTGTTCTGTCCCGCCTGCGCCGTGACTCGCATTTGCTTAGTCTGAAAGCCAATCGACCTAATCGTCAACTGGTAGCTACCCATACGGAGCAGTGCCATCTGGAAGTGTCCCTCCTCATTGGCTGCTACCCCGCCTGTCAACTGCTCATCTAAAAGTTTGTACTCAATCGTAGCGTAGGCTATCGCCTCGTGACGTACGGAGTCCATAACGACGCCACTGATCTGACAAGGAGATGTCTGCGCCGAGGCAAATAGTGCGACAAGCAATAGCCCCATCACGAGAAGGGCTTTGCGGAGAAGGGTTGATAATAGACGTTTCATTTGACGATTACTGTTACAGAGACAAAGGTCGGAAGTTTTTTCTTGTTTCACAAGAGCTAAAAGGGTAATTGCTAGAAGCGGCGCTCGATGTCTTGGGCGCCTTGGCTGCGGGTGGAGGAGGTGTCCTTGCCGTTGGAGAACTTGTAGGAGATCGAGAGGTAGAGCGTCGGGTTGTCGTAGCTATTGTCGAAGGAGACGCTGTAGCCATCGTACTGGCTCACCCCCTTATAGTTCGAGACTAGGAGGTTTAGTCCAGCAATAGAGATAGCGAGCCGTCTATCCAAGAGGAAGTAGCTCATACCGAGTCCTAGATTGTACTGCGGCTCCAGCGTGACGACCGTCGTCTTCTGCCGTCCCGTGAACTCGCCCGAGAGGAAGCCAGTCCAGGTGCGGCTCTCGTTGAAAGTGAAGTCTAGGTAGCCACTGACGCCCCACTCACTGCCCGTCATCTTAGGCGGAAGCTGTGGCAATGTCGAGGTATAAAGGCTTCGGCCATAGTACGCCTCAAGGTTGGCACTCATCCAGCGGAGCTTGTCGAAGTAGTAGCCCGCCTCAGCTCCTAGGAAGAGACTGTTTTGCGCATTCTCCATCTGCGTGTAGACCCGCTCGCCCTGCAGAGTTGAGATAGGAGTCATCAGCCGTAGCCCTCTTCGCAAGCGTCCTCGGATAGAGAGGGATTGGTCGAAGGTGTAGCCAACCCCCAGCAAGTAGCGTAGCTCAGGACGAAGCTGCGCATTCCCCTGATAAAAGGTGCGCTCATTGACCTGCCAGACGAAGGGGTTGAGGTCTCTAAACTTAGGCTCCACGATGGAGCTATTGACCGTGAGCGTCAGCTGATGCCTTGGCGAGGGGGTGTAGCTGGCATGTAGCATCGGGAGCCAAGCGTCATCATAGCGATTTAGGTCTGGGATCGTGGTCGTTGCTTGCCCCTGCTGTGCCAGATGTGACTTGACCCCGAGGTAGCGCACCCCTAGGCGCATCCACCACTGGTCGCTCAGGCGAAGCGTACCGCTGACGTAAGGCGAGAGGCTCCACTCCTGCCAAACTATATCGTTGCGCTGCTGTATGAGCGGATGCGGACTCACCACATCGCTGTGCGCCCGATGATTGGCAGTACCACTCCAAGCGCCCTTGAGCCCTGTCTCTAGGAGGTAACGCTTGTCTCCATCTAAGTAGATCGCATAGTCGCTGCTTAGGTGTGCCCCCGAGGTGTGCAGATTGCTCTCCTCACGATAGGCTAAAAAAGGGTCGCTCTGAGCCAATGCCCGACCTTCGTAAGTAGTCTGCGAACCGTTTGTTAAGTTAAAGTACGACAGCTCGCTCCAGAGCTGTCCACCCCGCTCCCCGAAGGTTGCCTCCCAGTAAGCGGTCGCCGTGATGCGTGGCTCGGTAGCTAGGTAGGCGTTGCTATTCTCCACGACACGCTCTGGAGCGCTCGGCTGCGTGGTCGTCTCTTGGCTCTCAAAGAGGTTACGGTGCTTCTTCCTATTCCACGAGAGCGCCACGCCCACTAGGCTTTTCTCCCCATAGGCGTACTGTAGCGTGCCACGCACACCCATATAGTCGTAGCGACCCACCGAGGGCGTATAAGTGTGGTAGCGATAATCTTTCGCCTCGTAGGTAACATCCTCTAGATTGTCCGTTCCGTTGGCATTGATCGAAGGCGCTATTGAGGCAAAGAGCCCTCGCCGATTGTAGAGCAGCGAACCGTAGCCTCCGTAGCGGAAGTTATCCTTATTGGCAAACATGCCCTCAGTGCCAATCACCCCGCCCATATACTCCTTAAAGAGGGAGGAGGTGTGCAGGATAATCATCGCCGTATTGCCGTCTGGGTCGTACCTGAGTGGCGGCTGCGTAATCACCTCCACACGGTCTATCAGCCCCGCATCGTACCCTTTGAGGAGACCAGCAATCTCCGAAGCGTCGACACGCTGCAAGACATTGCCTATCTTGACCAAGACCTGCTCCTTGCCCAGGATGCTGAGCTGATTGCCCTTCACCTGCACCTTCGGTATATGCTTGAGCAAGTCTAAGGCATCGTTGCTGCGCTCTCGTATCTTGCGCACATCGACCGTAAAGCCATCGGGTCGGGTTCGCACCCCGACGATCTGCCCCCGCACGACCACCGTCTGGAGTTCCTCGCTACTCGTCTCCAGGGTAATGGAGCCTAGGTCAAGCGGTTTCCCCGTAAGGTTAATCTCCTCCGTGTGCATCGCATAGCCGAGGTAGCTCACGCCGAAGATGTACTGTCCAGCAGGCGCATTCATCGTAAAGTGTCCCGCAGCGTCACTCACAGCAAACTGCACAATCTCCTGCGTCTCCCGATCCTTCACGAGGAAGACGGAGGCACCCTCGAGCACCCCATTGGCATCTTGGACGCTTCCCGTGATGGCGCTCCCCGTCGTCTGCGCCGAGGCGGTGACGCTCCATATGATTAGCCCGATGGCTAAGTATAGTACTCTCTTGATCGTTCGTATATGTCGCATAGTGTGTCGTGTATATGTCGTAATTCTGCAGTAAGCCGTAGCAAATATATGTAAAACCGCCCGACCCGCCTACGCTACCTCAGGGCTGACGCATTATAAGCACTCTACTAGGAGCTGCCCAGGACGAGAACTGAGGGATGTCTGCCCCAAACACCACTACGTAGCGATACGGTCGGACTCTGAGTGCTTTTACATTCACGATGATTCGGAACTCTCCCGAGGTATTTGGAAACCGCCAGGGAGAAAATGAGAATTCTCCACGGAGGGGCGAAATAAAAGTTCGGAAGAATGAAATGAAACTTCGGAAGAATGAAATGAAAGTTCCGAAGAGTTTTTCCGTCCCTCACTGGAAAATCAAAGACTTCCACGGAGGAATTCACGATTTCCTCCGTAGAGGTTGTATTACTGCTGCGTGAGACTGATGCGGAGGGCGACGCCAAAGGAGGTATTGTTCACGGGGAAGGAGGCGGTGCTCACGAGCGGGTGATTCATATTCCAGTCAAAGTAGCCTCGTATGGTGAGCATACGGCTGAGTGCGTAGTCAGCACTGAGCTTGATGACGTGCGCCACATTGCCATTGGTCGCCTGCGTGAAGGCTTCCTGTATCTTGCGAATGAGCATTGAGGAGTGATTGTACGAGTACTCGCAGCGCAGGGTCATAGCACCGCCCGAGGCAAAGAGCGGATTCTCCTTTTTGCCACCCTGCGCCTGTGCTCCCGTACGCTGAGGTGCCCGACGCTTGATGCCGATGAGCTTGCTGAAGTCATCGATCTTGTAGTTGATCCCGACGGAGATCTCGTTGCGGCTGTTTTCGATGACCTGGAAGGAGGTGAGGTTGAGCATCAGGTCTCGCGACTTATTCCAGCGAGCGTTGAGTCCCAATCCACTTTGCAAGGTCATCTCTACGCCAATGAGCGGTGCAAAGGACTCACGAATGGAGACCTGCGTGATGTCGTAAGGCGAGGAGGCGACACGACGCATGCCATTTGCGCCACCAGAGGCACCGTCGGCGGGCATCTCTATGTAGCCCATGCGTAGCTGCTGCTCGATCGGTTGCCAGGAGATGAAGGAGTTGTAGTTCGCCACACTATAACTATTGCGATAGGTGTGGGAGAGGGAGAAGTTGCGGAAGAGGTCTGCCAGTGCGGGAATCTTTGTTAGCCCCGTGTAGGTGATGCTCCAGTTGGGAAGGGTGCGCCAGATCGAGTGGAAAGGCGTCGCTCCGTCTAGACCACGAGCCGTATAGGCAGCGATGAAGGCGGGGATCAGTACATCGGGACTATTGGGCCGCACCTCGGGAGCATCTGCTCCAGCGATAGCGTTGTACTGGTTGGTCAATCGCTGCACCATCTCCTGCTGGTAGCTGAGGAGATTGTCAAAGGTACTGGTCTTGTAGCCATTGCTGGCATTGGCACTGGCGAAGAAGCCCTTGAGTCCGATGGTTCCGGCGGTAAAGGTACCGCTGTAAGTCTCGGGAGCACCCTCAAACATATACTGCGTCTGCACCGCTCTATTGGTGTGATAGTCCCAGGTG
>NZ_CAMYEZ010000073.1 GCF_947254915.1 uncultured Porphyromonas sp.
GTCAAACACTCTATAATAATATATGAAACGATTCATTTCGTATCTTCTCTGTGGGCTCGTACTGTGTACCGTACAGCTATCAGAGGCGCAGACTGTGGACACTTTGTCACAGACCTCTGCACCAGCTCCTCGTCGGCTCACCATCGGTGGGTATGGAGAGGCTGTCGCATCGAGGATGTTTTACAGTAATAACTTCAAGCGCTACACCGATGCTGCGCTCTACAAAGATGCTCGTAGCTTCGGTCAGGTAGACTTGCCACACGTTGTTTTCTTCGTTGGTTATGACTTCGGGCATGGTTGGTCTCTAGGCTCTGAGATTGAGTTTGAGCATGGTGGCACGGAGAGTGCTGTCGAGATCGAAGAGGAGGAGACTGGCGAGTACGAGTCTGAGATAGAGCGTGGTGGCGAGGTGGCTCTCGAGCAGTTTTGGCTACAGAAGAGCTTCTCACCAGCGCTCAACCTGCGCATAGGTCATATGGTCGTACCAGTCGGAGCAACGAACGCATATCACATGCCGACAGAGTTCTTTACGGTCTACCGCCCCGAGGGCGAGAACACGATCCTGCCCTGCACCTGGCATGAGACGGGTATAGGCCTATGGGGTAAACTACCGAACTGGCGGTATGAGGTGATGGGTATAGCTGGGCTAGATGCTGACCGCTTTAACAATAAGGACTGGATCCATGGCGGGGCTGGTAGTCCCTACGAGTTTAAGATGGCGACAAACTATGCCTGCGCTATGCGTGTGGACAACTACTCGGTACGCAATCTGCGTCTTAGCCTGAGTGGTTACGTCGGGACGAGTGGTCGCAACACGCTCAATGCGACAAACAAGTATGACCATATCAAGGGTCTCGTCTGCATCGGATCCTTTGACTTTCAGTATGCTAATCCGCACCTCATCTTGCGAGGCAATGTGGACTACGGTCATCTAGGCGACTCAATGGAGATCACAAAGGCCAACCGTACGACCCGCAAGGACTCCCCCTCGCCAAAGAATAGTGTCGCCAAGGCGGCTCTAGCTGCTGGTCTGGAGGGTGGTTATGACCTCTTCTCTGCTTCGGCCAAGCTTCGTCAGCTCAAGCAGCGCCTTTACCTCTTCGGACGGTATGATTACTACGACTCCATGTTTCAAGTAGTGCCCAGTATGACCGACGAGCTGGAGTGGGAGCGACAGAAGTTTACCGTCGGACTCAACTACTACCCGATCCCTGAGGTCGTCATCAAGGCTGAGTATAGTCACCGTATGCTACACAAGCAGTTCAACGATGAGCCGACCGTCAGCCTCGGCATCGCATACTTTGGTATGTTTCACTTCTAGGCTTTTATAATTCAACACAATACAGTTAACTATGAATAAGTATACCTACATCTTTAAGATGCTCCTTCTCTCAGTCGTGGGCATCCTCCTCGTCTCTTGTCAAGAGAGCGACGAGCCAAAGACAAAGCAGGTCGACCCAGAGCAGACAGCTATCCTCGAGCAGTTTGTCCACGGAGTCGTAGTACCCACCTACAAGTCTCTAGCAGACAATACCATCGAGCTATCGGGTATCTGCCAGGAGCTGATGAAGAGCCCCTCCCAAGAGCTGGTCGACAAGGCTTGCACGAAGTGGGTTGAGGCACGTGCATACTGGGAGCTAAGCGAGGCTATCCTCTTTGGTGCGGCTGGCGACTACAATATCGATCCACACATTGACTCTTGGCCTCTACAGAAGAATCAGCTAGATAACATCCTTCAGAACAAAGACCTCCTCGATGAGCTTAAGGAGGAAGGCGCTGATGCCAAGGGCTTCGCTTCTCTAGGCTACGGTCTACTAGGCTTCCACGCTGTGGAGTACATGATCTTTAGAGATAGTAAGCCTCGCAAGGTCGCTGAGATTACAGAGCCTGAGCGCATCTACAATGCGGCCGTCGCTGAGGATCTAGCTCGTCAGGCTACTCGTCTAGAGGCTAGCTGGGCTGGTGTAGACAAGATCACCGCAGCTAAGAAGAAGACCCTTGAGGATGCCGAACTCCTCCCCACAATGGACTACGGTGAGATCATGATAGCCGCTGGTGAGCAGGGCAATACGACCTACAAGAGCCAGAAGGATGCCTTCGTTCAGATCCTACAAGGTGCGAGCGATATAACCGATGAGGTGGGTAACACGAAGATTACCGACCCTGTCAACTCTGGCAACGTCCTAGACGTGGAGTCTTGGTACAGCTGGAACTCTATTGAGGACTTCACAGACAACCTCCGTAGCGTCCGCAATGCTTACTACGGCTCTCTCGACGGCACTGCCCACAAGCACTCTATGGCTAGCTACATGGCTCAGCATCATCCTGAGCTAGACAAGGAGATCCGCTCTGCCATAGACAATGCGATCAAGACGGTCGCTGCTATGCCTGCGCCCTTCCGCAATAACCTAACCAAGGAGGCTACTAAGCCCGCCATCGATGCGTGCAATGCGCTCCTTGAGAAGATCGATGCAGCTATTGAGGCTGTACAGAAGTAATCAATAACCAACCGTCATACCATCTGCAGGATCCCTAGGGGAGCCCTGCAGATGTATGATAGTATTTTAGAGGAAGTTGTTATGAACAAGGTATTAAGCATATGTAGCCTGATAGGCTGTCTGGCTCTCCTGAGCGCATGTAGCTCAGACTGTCCAGATTCAAGCGAAACGAATCCATACGAAGAGCAGTACTATAGCGGGGGAAAGCTAGGCACCGCGTTCAATAACACGGCCACTTGTTACGAGCAGTTTACCCCTGCAGTCGAGGAGGCCGGTTTGGTCGCTAGGTTTAAGAGGGGGGAGCGCCTCTTCGAGAATCCCTTTGACACATCTACTGATCCAAACTTCCCGCTACGTGGCTTAGGCCCCTTGTGGCTACGTGCTAGTTGTATCGCTTGTCACCCAGGCTATGGTCATGGAGCTAGGCAGACCGAGTACAACTCAAACATCATAGGTAACGGCTATCTACTCGTCCTCACGGACCAAAACGATAACTACCTATCCTCCCTCACAGGTATGCCTCAGACGCAAGCTGCGCCACCCTTTAAGGCACCACTTGATGAGCGTAAGATCAAGATAGCCTGGCTCCCCTACACGGATGAGTGGGGCAATAAGTTTGACGATGGCGAGACCTACGACCTCATTTACCCAGAGGTGACCATTCCTGAGGATGCCTTCTATGTACCTCTACAGGCCAAGGGCAAGGACATCCCATACTCCGATCTACGCGTTCGTCTCGAGAGCACCATCGGTATCTACGGTACGGGTCTGCTTGATGCTATCAGTGACGAAGACCTCCGTGCTCAGTATCAGACTGAGGAAAAGCATGGCGCCAACCTCAACCCCACTGTGTGGAAGAATGGCGACTTCGTTAGGTACTACGTCAATAAGAAGCAGGGCGACGGCACTAAGTACCTTCCCCGCTACACCTATGGCTTGACACGTGGTAGCATACAGGATGGTCCTGGAGCCAATGCTATCTGGAACATCACCAACGTAACTCGTAGCGATCGTCGCTACCACTATATGACTACTGCCTATGCTAAGGTCGCTTCCGAAGACCCCGATGTACAGGCAAAGTTTTACTCCTATTATCCAGAGTGGAGGAAGAGCGGGGATGTCAAGAAGGACATCTACGACTACCTAACCTCTAGCGAGCTCCCTGCCGATATGACCGATGAGGAGTACATTAACTTTATGGTATGGCACCGCGGACTAGCCGTCCCGTCAGCACGAGATGCGGATAGCAAAGAGTTCCAACAGGGTAAGAAGCTCTTCGAGGAGATGGGGTGCGCTACCTGCCACCGTCCTACCTGGACTACGGGCGAGGATAAGATCCGTGACCCGAACAACTTCTTCGTCGGTGCTCGTACCAATCTCCTACCACGCTACCCGCATCAGAAGATCTGGCCATACACCGACATGATCCAGCACCAACTACAGATGAAGAACAACATCCGCACAGGCTGGTGTCGTACCACTCCGCTGTGGGGCCGTGGCCTCAGCATGAAGGCTACAGGAGCTAGCGACCGACTACACGACTGCCGTGCGCGTACCGTGATCGAGGCGATCATGTGGCACGGTGCTAAGAACAGCGATGCGAGACAGTCGATTGAGAAGTTTCGCAAGCTCAGCAAGGAGGAGCGCAAGGCTGTCGTTACCTTCATTGAGTCTATCTAACTCCGCTAGCTTTACCTAGCAGAGAGACGCACAGTCCTCGGACTACACACTTTCTACCCCTCCCCTGAGCAAGCATTTGCCAGAGCAATAGATTATGATGATAGATATAAGCTGTCGGGGGAGGGGAGACACATTCCCCAAAAATCACTTTATCCCTATGAAGCACTTAACTACACAGCTAGCTCTACTAGCACTCATCCTCACCTGTCTGACAGCTTGTCAGCAGGATTGTGGAACGGACACTCCTCAGACGCTTAGCGAGGAGTACTACAGTGGAGGTGAGCTCGGCACTACCTTCAACAACACCTCATCCTGCTTTGAGCAGCCCACGGAGGCTATCGCACTAGCTGGACTAGATGCCAACTTCAAGCAGGGTGAGCGTCGCTTTGAGACAGCACACGCTGCTGGCGATGTGCCTGGTCTCACCTTTACGGGACTAGGCCCGCTGTATCACCGCACATCGTGTGAGGCTTGTCACCCAGGCTATGGACATGGTAGGCGCGTCACACGCTACAATAGTGAGCAGATGGGCAATGGATGTCTCATCATCGTCACTGACAAGGAGGGGAATATAGCTACATCTCTTGGCTTAGTACCTATGACAGCTGCGCTACCTCCGTTCAAGCCGATGATTGACGAAAAGAAGATGACCATCGACTGGCGTAGCTATACGGACGAGTGGGGCAATAAGTTTGACGATGGCGAGACCTACGATCTTATCTACCCTGAGGTACACCTGCCCGCAGAGGCTCTCTACTCACCACTAGAGGTGAAAGGCAAGCCATTTCCACTTGATCAGGCCGTTGTCACGCTTGAGTCCACTATCGGTATCTATGGTACAGGTCTGCTTGATGCGATCAGCGACGAGGATATACGTCAGCAGTATATCAAGGAGGCTCCGCACACACCGCTCAATCCCGCCATTTGGGCAGGCAACGACTTCGCTCCTACGGGGGTAGACGCTGCGGGGCACCCGATGCGCTTTGACTATGCGTGCGACTTCACCAAGCTCTCTGCCAATGTGAGCCTATGGGAGGTGACCAACATCATCACGCCTATGTTTCGTAAGTTCTACATACCTGAGGCTTATGCACGGACGGCAAGCAAAGATCCCGACGTGCAGGCACAGTTCTACAAATACTTCCCAGAGCGCAAGAAGACTGGCAATGTGGAAAAGGATATCTACGACTTCTTTACAGCTACAGACCTGCCCATTGAGATGAACGCACAGGCTTGCTACGATCTGATGGTGTGGATACGTGGTCTTGCGGTGCCAGCTGCGAGAGATATAGACTCCCCCGATGTGCAGCGTGGTAAGCAGCTCTTCACCGAGATAGGTTGTGCTACTTGCCACCGTCCCTCTTGGACTACGGGCGACGATGTGGTCGTGGATGTGTATGGTCTGACCGAGGGTGGCAAGAAGGCTATGCCTCGCTATCCCAAGCAAAAGATCTGGCCTTATACCGACCTGATCCAGCACCGGCTCTACATGCAAAACGATATCCGCACAGGTTGGTGCCGTACCACACCGCTCTGGGGACGTGGTCTGAGCCAGAAGGCTTCAGGGCATCAAGATCGTCTGCACGACTGCCGTGCACGCAATGTGATTGAGGCGATCATGTGGCATGGAGCTAAGAATAGTGATGCTCGCTTTACTGTAGAAAAGTTTCGCAAGCTCAATCGCCAGGATCGTGAGGCGGTTGTCAAGTTTATCAATGCTGTATAGCTTCACACACTAGATACAATATAAATATGGTGTGGCGCAAGCTCCCTTTCATACTACTACTCATCACGGTGGCTGTCCTCGCGGCAGCCACTGTGGTTGAAAAGCTTTACGGTACGCCCTTCGTGCAGGAGCACTGGTATGGCTCACCGCTCTTTACCATCTTGTGGGTGCTACTCTCCTGTGCTGGATTGATTTACATCTTACGGGCTAAGCTCTACAGACGCTTCTGGATTTGGATGATCCACGTCTCACTGCTGGTCATCTTGCTGGGCGCAGGACTGACCAGCTGGACCGCTATACATGGACGTATCAAGCTCCAGGAGGGTGCCACCCCCACGGATCGCTATCAGAGCGATCAGGGAGAGACGTTGACCCTCCCCTTTGAGGTCGCTTTGGAGCGCTTTGATCTGACCTACTACACCGGTACCCAATTTCCGCTAGACTACCAGAGCAATCTCATCGTTCAGGACGGGGAGCGGTCGCAGAGCCTCCGTGGTGCGGTCTCGATGAATCGCATCTTCCGTTATCGATTCTATCGCTTCTACCAGTCAGGCTACGATCCAGAGACGACCTCCTCGATCCTCTCCATCGCTTACGATCCGTGGGGTATAGCGATCTCTTACCTAGGCTATGCGCTCCTAGCGATCAGTCTCGTAGGGGGCATGTTCGCACGCCGTCATAGGGTGAGGCAGCTTCTCAAGCAGGCACTCGTCTCTCCCGTTGCGATGCTCCTGATACTCCTCGCTGGTGGTACGCTCTCGGCAGAGGCAAAAGCTCCTGCGACACCACTCCCCAAGACGATCCCAGCCAGTGTGGCGAAAAGCTTTGGCGAACTGTACATCTTGTATCATAATCGTGTTTGTCCGCTAGGAACCTACGCTCAGGAGTTTACCGAGAAGCTCTATGGACGCAGTAGCTACCGAGGACTTTCGGCCGAGCAAGTCTTGGCGGGCTGGATCTTTTACTACGACAATTGGGTCGATGAGCCGATGATACGGATCAAAGATCGGAGCATCCGCAAGCTCCTCGAGTGCTACGAGGGTCAGCGGGTGAGCTATCGTCAGTTCTTTGACCTCCAGGGCAACTATCGTCTAGAGTCTCTGCTGGACAACTACATACAGCACCCCGACCAGCCTGGGCGCAAGGCGCTCTTTGAGGCGCATGAGAAGTGTCAGGTGATACAGAGCTTAGGGCTAGGCGAGTCGCTCTCGATCTTTCCTGTACAGAGCCACGGTCGTATCGCCTGGTACCATCCCGCCTCTACTGATCTACCCGCAGAGATGCCGCTAGATCAGTGGACATTCGTGCGCAAGGGCTTTAACTACCTCAGCGAACTGATTATCATGCAGGAATGGGACGAGGCGCAAGACTTCCTCGTCAAGCTCCGTCAGTATCAACTCAAGGAGGGCGGTGAGAGCTGTCCCTCGGCTATGCGCTTTCGCTCCGAGATCTACTACAACCAGCTCTCGCCCTTTATAGGACTTCTCGCCAAGATACTCGCCACCGTCGGGATCTTGCTCTTCATCTGGACCGCTTATCAGCTCTCCGTGGGGCGACTCCAAGACCCTCCGCTGGTCAAGTGGGGCTTCTGGGGTATCCTCTACGCTAGCATGCTCTACCTCACTCTGATGGTGATCCTGCGCTGGATCGTCTCGGGATATGTGCCCCTGAGCAATGGCTTTGAGACGATGCAAGCCTTAGCCTGGATCGTGCTCCTGCTGACCATACTCACGGGACGAAAGCATCGTGTGCTGATCCCCTTTGGTCTACTTATGGGCGGGTTGTCGCTCCTGGTAGCCTCCTTCGGGGGGAGCAATCCGCAGATCACTCCACTGATGCCAGTGCTTCACTCGCCGCTACTGAGCATCCATGTGCTGGTCATCATGATAGCGTATAGTCTCTTGGCCTTTATGATGCTCAATAGCTGTATGGCGCTGATCCTGTCACGTCGCCCTGCCATCGGGACGCACCTAGAGGCACTCAGTAGACTGCTCCTCTATCCAGCGGTCGCACTGCTGGCTATCGGTATCTTCATCGGAGCCGTCTGGGCCAATGTCTCGTGGGGACGCTACTGGAGCTGGGACCCTAAAGAGGTGTGGGCACTCATCACGCTCATCATCTACGCCTTACCACTACACAGCGAGTCGCTGCGCTGCTTCCGCTCGCAAAGATTCCTGCACGTCTACCTCTTGATCGCCTTCGTGTCGGTGCTGGTCACCTACTTCGGGGTTAACTTCTTCCTCGGCGGGATGCACAGCTACGCTTAGCTAGCTAAGAGTCCCCATCAATTACTGATTAGACGGTTGAAAGTCGCTTCCAGAGCGGGACGCACGAGGTTCCTTTTCTGAAGCAAAAATCTCTCCACGGAGGAAATTGACCACATCCTCCGTGGAGATTTTTCATTATCTAGTGAGGAACGAGAAAATTCTTCGGAACTTTGATTTCTTTCTTCCGAACTTTCATTTCATTCTTCCGAACTTTTATTTCCCGGTTCCGTGGGGAATTTTTGTTTTCTCGTGAGCTATCGGGAAATTTCTCGGTAGATATCGGAATCAGCGGAGATGTGGAGGTGACTATAAGGTGAGGCTCAGGACAAAAAATAGTGTCACTGCGTGCGGTCTTCTTTTATTTAGTAACTTTGGGGCGTGGTATATACCTAGACCTATAGTATAGACATGATGCAAGACAAGATTGACCTACAGGCTGCGAAGGATGACTTGAGATACCTCCAGCTCCTCTCCAATCAGTTTCGCAACTCTGCCGAGGTCTCTACAGAGATCATCAATCTGCAGGCGATCCTAAGCCTTCCGAAGGGCACGGAGCACTTTCTCGCAGACGTGCACGGTGAGCATGAAGCCTTTGACCATGTGCTGAAGAATGCCTCTGGTAGCGTGATGCGTAAGATACGTGAGGTTTTCGCAGGGCAGATGATGGAGCTGCAGATGCGTGAGCTAGCTACGCTGATCTACTATCCTCAGGCTAAGCTGGAGCAGCTCCATGAGGCGGGCGAAATTGATGAGGAGTGGTATAAGGTGACGCTCAATCGCCTCATCAAGGTGTGCCGTAAGGTGGGGGAGAAGTACACCCGCTCGAAGGTGCGCAAGGCGCTACCGCCTCAGTATAGCTACATCATTCAGGAGCTACTACACGAGGACGGAGTCAACCCCAACAAGTCGGCTTACATCTCTAGCATTATCTCTACAATCATCTCCACGGGCAAGGCGGAGGACTTCATCTGCGCTATCTCAGCGACGATCAAGCGTCTCGTCATAGACCGCCTCCACATCGTCGGTGACATCTACGACCGCGGTCCTGGCGCTCAGTATATCATGGATACGCTGCTGGACTACCACAATGTGGATATACAGTGGGGCAATCACGATATGCTCTGGATGGGCGCGGCTGCGGGCAATGACGCCTGCATTGCCTGTGTCATACGTATCGCTCTGCGCTATGCTAATCTAGACACCATCGAGGATGGTTACGGGATCAATCTCATGCCACTCTCCCGCTTAGCCAGTGAGGTCTACGCGGACGATCCGTGCACTTGCTTCAAGCCCAAGCTGGGCGACTCAGACGCTTCATACGATGAGAAGGGCATTTACCTGATTAGCCAGATGCACAAGGCGATCAGCATTATTCAGTTCAAGCTGGAGCATCAGTTGATCGCTCGCCATCCTGAGTGGCAGATGCAGGAGCGTGACCTACTCCACAAGATAGACTTTGAGGCTGGTACGGTCGATCTCTCACATACCAATCCCAACGAAGACTATGGTGTGCATGAGATGCTCGATATGAACTTCCCCACGATCGATCCGAAGGATCCCTATCGTCTCACGCCCCAAGAGGAGGAGGTGATGGATCGGTTGCGTCGCTCCTTCGCTACGAGTGAGCGACTTCATACGCATATAGACGCTTTCTATCGACTCGGTAGTATGTACCTCGTGTGCAATGGCAATCTGCTCTACCACGCCTCGATGCCACTCGATGCTTCGGGGCAGCTCAAGGCGGTGCGTGTACTCGACTCGCAGCCCTTGCGCGGTCGCGCCCTACTTGACGAGATAGATCGTGTGGTGCGCCTAGCGCATCCCTCTAGGCATAGTCATCCAAAGCACGAGGCTGCTGTGGACTACATCTTCTACCTCTGGTGCGGTCCCGACTCGCCACTCTTTGACAAGTCTGCGATGACTACCTTCGAGCGTTACTTCGTTGCGGACAAAAAGACGCACACGGAGACCAAGGGCTACTACTTTAAGTATCGCCAGGATCGAGAGACGATCGAGATGATCCTCCGTGAGTTTGGGCTAGAGGGCGAAGACTGTCACGTGATCAATGGGCATGTCCCTGTCAAGGTTGCCAAGGGCGAGAAACCTATCGCTGCGGGTGGTAAGCTGATGATCATTGATGGAGGCTTTAGCCGAGCATATCAGAGCAGTACGGGCATTGCAGGCTATACTTTGATCTATAATTCACAAGGTATGCAGCTGGTGCAGCACGAGCCCTTTACGACGATGCGCCGTGCTGTTGAGCTGATGGAGGATATCAAGAGTGTGACGGTCATCTCGGAGCGTACGACACACCGCATGCTGGTGGCCGACACCGATGTGGGTGCTGAGCTACAGCAGCAGGTGAATGATCTGGAGAAGCTCCTCAAAGCCTTTAACGCTGGACTCATCAAGGAGCGCAAGTCACTCCCTCAGATCGTCACGAAATGAAAAGTGCGATGACTTGACAGCAATTTCTATTGGGGCTTATTAATAATGCGCCCCAACTACCTTCATAGTATCACATCAACCAAAGTAATGGAAGGTATCCTAGTAGAACCAAAATAAACAAACTAAGCGTATGAAACAGCAAAACATAGGAATCGCACAATTCGTAGGCCTACTAGGATGCCTACTTGTCATCACCTCTTGTTGTCTCT
>NZ_CAMYEZ010000074.1 GCF_947254915.1 uncultured Porphyromonas sp.
CCTCAAGGGTGTGGGCGGTAAGGTCTAGCGTCCGTTGTAGTACAGCAAGACGAGTAACGGCCTTTACGTGTAATGCGGTCTTTACGTGTAACCAGTGTAGGGACGCACGATCTGTGCGTCCGTCCTCGTTAAAACCATGGCGCTGTACCCTTTGATACAACGGACGCCCTCCCGCTAGACACTTCCGTGCGTCCATACACCGGCTACACGTCTCATCGTTCGGGGACCGTTACACGTCTCATCTTTGCATCGTCTACTTATTAAGGGACGACAGATGTGATCTCAAGGAGGGTTAGAACCACTTGTCGATCTCCTCGGATGTGAGCGAGACCATGATGGAGCGCCCGAGCGGGTCGAACTGCGAATTGGGTGTCAGGAAGAGGTCTGAGATAATCTGACTGGGCTGCGCTGCTCGTGCATGGAGTGTGTGACGCACCAGTTCGCTGGCTTGGCGGAGTGCTTCGCTGGAGAGGAAGAGCTGCGCTAGGATTTCCGCTGGGGGAAGTGTGGTATCCGTATCGTCTTTATCAACCTGATCCAGGTATTCGCCGAGCGTCTTGGTGATCAAGTCAGCGACACCAATGGGGCGGAGTGGCTTGGGGACGGAGGTGATGAGGTAGACGTTTTCGTCTGAGTCTGCGGAGGCTCCTGCTTGCGGGGTGATCTCAAAGCCGATCTGCTGCAAGCTCTCGACCAACTCGTGATGGGTCGGGTAGAGGTCGCTGGGTAGCGACAGTTCCTCGGCAAAGAGTAGTGGCTGTGCTTGGTCAGGCTCCAGTGTGAGCGTAGATATCTGCTGCTCGTAGTAGATGCGTAGTAGCGCACGCTCGATCTGTATGACGGCGAGGCGGTCGCTCATGGTGGTGAAGAGGTAGCGCTCCTGAAAGGTGTAGACCAAGTTGGAGCTGTTGGCCACAGGCTGAGATGTACTAGTGGAGACCGTAAAGAGTGGATCCATCGCTGTGGGGGTTGCCTCAGTGGGATGGCTTTCGGGAAGTGTTGATTCGCCTCGTCTCTGCTGGAAGTCGTCGATAAAGCTTTCCCAATGAGCGGGCGAGCCACTACTCATTGAGGAGAGCGGGTCGAGGGGCTTCTGGTCGTCCGTAGAGACAGCTTTAAAGGGGTTGTACTCAGGGTCTATCTGTACGGGCGGTGGCTGAAGTGCGGTGCTACTCTGGCGTGTGGCATCGTAGGCTGGTATCTCAATGAGCTGATCGGTGCTAAAGGTGATAGCGGGCATAGCGCTGGTGGTGCTGAGGTGCTCTCGTAGCACTACCATGAGGAGCTTGAAGATGGCCTGCTCGTCGAGGAACTTGATCTCGGTCTTGGTCGGATGTATATTGACATCGATGCGACTGGGGTCCACCTGAAAGTAGATAAAGTAGTTGGGCTGGCTACCTGGCGCGACGAGGTCCTCAAAGACGTTCATGACAGCACGGTGGAAGTAGGGGTGCTTCATATAGCGTCCATTGACAAAGAAGAATTGCTGGGCTCCTCTGCGCTTAGCGTCTCGTGGCAAGGTGATGAAGCCCGAGACATTTGCCAAGGGACCCTGGTACTCGATGGGGATGAGCTGCTTGGAGTAGCTTTTGCCTAGGAGGTCTACGATACGATGCTGGAGGTCGCTCTTGGGAAGGTTGCGTATGAGCTTGCCCTCGGAGTAGAGTGTGAAGGCGATCTCGGGGTAGACCAGAGCGATCCGCTCGAACTGGCGGTAGATGTGTCGTAGCTCTGTCTCGGAGCCTTTGAGGAAGCGTCGCCTTGCGGGGACGTTGTAAAAGAGATTCTTCACCGTGATAGAGGTGCCTATCTCGGCAACGGTGGGTGCGGAGCTGATGACCTCAGAGCCGTTGATCAAGAGCTTGTAGCCTATGTCACTGTCGGCTTGTCGTGTGATCAGCTCGATCTGAGCTACAGCCACGATGGAGGCAAGAGCCTCGCCTCGGAAACCCATGGATCGGAGCGTGAAGAGGTCATCGACGGAGGATATCTTGCTGGTGGCGTGTCTCTCGAAGGCCATACGAGCGTCTAGCGGACTCATCCCGACACCGTCATCGATGACGCGCATGAGCTCTTTGCCGGCATCTTGCAACTCAATGGTTATCTGCGTGGCGTGGGCATCGATGGCGTTTTCGACCAGCTCTTTGAGCATGGAGGCTGGTCGCTGGATCACTTCGCCAGCGGCTATCTGATTGGCTATGCTGTCGGGGAGGAGATGTATGATTTCGCTCATAGGAAGGAGAAGAGGGGTCCCTGTCTATAGTATAGTACCCAGACGATGAAGCCTAAGAGAATGAGCATAAGGATGCAGCGTAGGATGATCCCCGAGCGGGCGTAGTTGTCTATCCCTCGGTCTCGTTGCTTCTTAAGATGTCGCGTACCACCGTAGAGGCTCTCGGAGAGGGTGTCACGAAACTCTTCGCCAGAGCCATAGGTGGACTCTACTTGCTTGCCGTCTTCTTTGCTGGTGCCGTCGCTACTTCCTGCTGTGTCGGAGCCTTCGGCAGCTTCGAGCTCTCGTCTGATCTGCTCGATGCGTCGCTGGAGTTGCTCCTTCTTAGGATCCCAGTAGATGGGTTGGTGGTGGAAGGTGCGCGGTTTTCGCGGTCTAAATATGAGTCCCATGAGTATAGTGGTAAGAGGTGCATGTAGCTCTGTAACGAGTCTGCGAGAGACGGTACGGAGCTGGTGTCGCTCTCTAGTGGGCGACGAATGTAGACGGGAAGTGGCTCCACGGCTATGGCAGTCGTATCGGGTGATGCCGTATTCTTAGCTTTTGCTGGCTTAGGCTTCTCAATGGCTTGCTTGTATTCTGTATAGAAGGCTTGCCATGCGGCTAGGCCATCGAAGCCTTTGCTCATCTTGCTGTTTTGCCCCTGCAGTGTGGCGAGCGAGTCGGTAGAGGCTGGAGGCGCTGTACGGTCGGGGATAACATCTTCGGGTGAGAGCGGACGCTTGTCGCCATGCCACTCGGCACCGCTCATCTGACGCAACTCATCGGTGAGGTCTTGGATCGGGTGTATCGTCCCCTCGGCCTTGCCATGCCAGAGGATGTGGTCGAGCTTGTCATCGGTAATGTAGACGTCCATCTGCGGGTTCTTAACCTGAGCCAGAGCGTAGTAGTGCTTCGTTTTCTCCTGTATGAGGTAGTAGCGAGACTCAACGTTGGAGCGGTAGAAAGCGTGGTCAAGGGTTCCCTCGCGAAAGTATGCTTGGATCGTATCGGCCTTGACACGATCCTGCTTAACGGAGTCAAGCCAGCGAACGCTTGACGCATTAAGCCAGGCGAAGGCGTGGTCGATCGTATCGTTGGCTAGATGAGCATAGATGGTGTCGCCCTTGAGCTGGGTCGAGTCGTTCCACAAGATCGGAGAGCCAAAAAGCTTGATGAGCGAGTCTAGGGAGAAGTAGTGCACCGAGTCCCCGATGGCCTGTATATCCTTGCGGTAAAGGCGTACATCGTGATAGCCCTTGGTGTACTTGACCTCTAGCGAATCGGTAGCTCCTGGAGGCGGGGGTAGATTGCGCTTGATCCCCTCCATGATCTCGGCAGACATATATAAGGTGTCCTCCTCAGAGTAGTCCATGACGTAGGCTCGTCCTGTGGCATAGGTGTAGCCGTTGGCCTGATCGAGATAGCCGTAATCGCCGAAGTAGGTGGCCTTGTCCTTTTGGTTGTCTATCACCACGTCGTAGTAGGCCTGGCAGATCTCTCTTTTCTTGTCGTAGAGTATCGAGTCGCCCGTCATGGTGCCATCGGGATGGGTGACGAGAGAATGGTCGAGGAGGATGCTCTGCTCGGTGTCGGTATTGTAAAAGCCACGATCCGTCTCTATCGTGACCGAGTCGGTCGTCTCAATGATGGTGGGGCTAACGATACGACAGATCGAGGTCTTTGTATTGTAGTGCAGGATGTCGGTGTCGAGGGTGAAGCGGTCGTTCTCTAGGTGTACTTGATTCTGAAAGAGCGCTTCGTCAGAGCCTGTGTTGTACTCCCCGTAGACAGAGGTAAGCGTATTGACTGAGTCAGCAAGGGTGCCGAAGTTGTCGTAGTAAGCGACCTTTTGATTTCGATCGTAGAAGAGTCTTTCGGTAAAGAGTGTCGTGACATTCTTGGTCAATATCACATTGTCGTGGAGCTCCGCTAGGGTGGTCATACCATCGTAGGTCATCTCTCCAGCGGTGATTGAGATCGAGTCTCCCTCTTGTATCCGCACATGCCCGAAAGCGTCAAAGGAGTTGGTCTCTTCGTTGAGATTGGCACTATCGCAAGTCATGATCCAGCTACCGTGCCTGAGGCGTACATTGCCTGACAAGATGACAACGTCCGGGAGTATAGCCTGATCGTGGCTGAGGATGTCGGCGTGGTCTAGGATGATGAGACGTTTGCCACCCACCATCGTAGGGGGAGGCGCTGGATCCTCTGCCGTATGAGGCGAAGTGTGTAGCCATACTGTCCCGCCCCAAAGCGGTAGCCCCACGAAGAGGAGCAGAGCGACTGCTAGCAACCCGCTGAGGGTGAGTAGTAGTCGCTTTGTCGTGCTTGCTTCGTTAGGCTGATGGGACATAGACTTTATAATCTAATGGCAGATACAGAGGTACTCTATCGTCTTCCTAGAGGAAGCGTAGGTACTACTTCTTAATCCAACCTGGATACTTGAAGTTGCACTGCTGAAAGTCAGGGCTGATGCGTATATAAGTACTCTTCTGGTGCTGGACGATCCACTTGTCTATCTCCTTCTGCTTCTTATCCTGCAGGGCTAGTTGCTTGATAAGCTGAAAGTCGGTAGCCATATCGGCTCGGTGCCCCGATATACGCTGCTTGAGCTTGAGAAGCACTACCTGGGTATTGCCATTTGCATCCTGAGAAACGAATGCTGGAGAGACATCGCCCACCTGCATCTTGTCTACTTGAGAAGCGTAGTCTTGCTGTAGCTCAGACATTGTAAAGAGCCCTGTCCCATATCGGTCACTCTCCTGATTCTCGTTGAGGAGGAGGCCATAGTTGTTTTTCGTCTCCTCCACGTTGCTACATAGGATGACGGCATCGTCAAAGGAGGTCTTGCCATTGCGCACCACTACAGCGACAGAGTCCGCCTTGTTGACGGCTTGCTGTAGTTTGTCAGGTGCAATGCTGGGCTTGAGGAGTATGTGGCGGAAGTTGATCGTGTTGTCACGCTTCTCAATCAGCTGTACGATATGGTAGCCCGTAGCGGTACGTATGATGGGTGATACCTGCTTGGTGTCAGACAGTGCGAAGACAACCTGTGCGAACTCAGGCTCTAGCGAACTACGAGCCACGAAGCCATACTCGCCACCACGTACAGATGTGCGGGAGTCCTGCGAGTAGAGTCGTGCGATCGTAGAGAAGTCACGTCGCCCAGCCAGGATGTCCTCGGAGTAGCCTCTGAGTTGCTCTTTGATCTTGTCAATAGCTGCTAGTTCTATCTCTGGGGTGATCCTAAGCACTTGCACCTCAACAGCATCTGGTATGTAAGGCAAGCTATCTTGTGGTATCTGAGCGTAGTACGAGCGAATCTCTGATGGCGTGACCGTGACTCCCTGGATGATCTTCTGCTGCATCTGTCGGACAATCTCATTATTGACCGCCATGGTGCGCTGTTGCTCACGAATGCTTGAGTAGGGACGATTGAAGTACTCCTCGAGACGCTCACGAGAGCCGACTTGCTGTACGAGGCTCTCCATAAAGTTGTCTACAAATCGGTCTACCTTAGTATTATCTACCGAGATACTATCGATCTTAGCTTGGTTGAGGAAGAGCATCTGAACCGCTAGTTGCTCCGTCAGGTAGCAGTCGGGGTTTCCCTCGAGGTGCATCCCCTGAGAGCGCATATAGAGCTTTTGATTCTCTATCTCAGACTTGAGTATGGGCTCATCGCCTACGGTCCATATGACCTCATCAACGACAGATCCTCTAGAAGCTTTGTGCTGAGGAGTCTGTGCCGTCAGAGAGAAGCTCGCCAGTAGCGACAAGAGGATGACTGGCATCCCCCAGCGTACGTGTGATATAGATAATCTATAGATAGACATAAGAGTTGTATTGCTAATGTGGTCTTTATTGATTGCAGAAGTAGATGAGCATAGCGAGTCGTAGCTCTGCCTCATTGTAGAAGTCTTCGTATTCGCTGATGAGATCATCCAGGGTACACCCAGGGTGATCCTCTAGGTACTCCTTTAGCTCGTCATAGCTATCCTCGCCCAGCTCGGAGGTGATGAGGTAGTTGAGCTTTACCTTAGTGCCAGACTTGACAATGCGCTCCAGCTCTGTAAGCAGATCGTCTGTGCTGATGGAGTGCGAGATAGCTATATCCTCGAGGATTATCTGACGGTCTAGTTGCTGCACGATAGAGATATGCTGCTTGGTATTGTTGGGCAGAGTGCGGATCTTGTAGTCCTCAGGTCGCTCTATCTCATACTCCTCAACATAGTTGCGTATGATGCGGACAAACTCCTCTCCATACTTGTCGGCCTGCTCTACATTGATACCCGAAATGTTTTTCAGCTCCTGTAAGGTTATGGGGTATAGAGTAGACATCTCCTCAAGTGCTGAGTCGGGGAAGATCCCAGCCGTGCCGAGTCCTAGCTTGGTACTCAGCTTCTTGCGTATATCCCTGAGTATGCTGTATAGAGCGGGGTCCGTGGAGGCCGTACGTCCACGTCCACTAGAAGCAGCGCTATCTACCTCATCATCATCGTCTAGATCATCGTCGTCATCGTCTAGATCCTCCGCATCGGGAGCAACAATCTTGAATGAGGAAGGCTTCTTGATAAACTTTTTACCACTCGGTGTAACGCTCAGAATGCCGTAAGTCTCAGTACTCTCGGTGAGGTACTGTAGCACCAATGCTCGCTCTACGACTAGCTCCCAGATCTCTCGTGAGTAGTCTTCGCCGATACCGTAGGACTTCAGCTTGTCATGATGAAAGTCCTCAATAGGGGCTGTGTCGCAACCTAGTATTACATCAATGACGTGGTCCTTCTTAAATTGTTCTTTGAGCTCCAAGACCGTTTGGAGCAGTTGTTTCAAAAGCTCTTTAGCCTCCATCGTTTGTCTGTTTTTTGCACAATTGTCACACGCTCCACAGTTATCCTGGTCATATCTCTCTCCGAAATAATAGAGCAAATATGCCCGTCGACACATGGGCGTGAGTGCAAAGGTAGAAGTTTTTGCGAGTAATTGCTTACCTATCTCCTGCTCGGCGATAGGTTTTCCCTGCATGAAGTTCTCCAGCTTCTGTATATCTTTCTCATTATAAAAGGCTAAGCAGTATCCCTCGCCACCATCACGACCTGCACGTCCTGTCTCCTGATAGTAGCCCTCAAGGCTCTTAGGCATATCGTAGTGTATGACGTAGCGCACGTCGGGCTTGTCGATACCCATCCCAAAGGCTATCGTAGCGACGATCACACGGCACTCCTCGCTCAGGAAGGCGTCCTGGTTTGCCGAGCGCTCCTTAGCGTCTAGTCCCGCATGGTAGGGGAGAGCCTTGATGCCGTTCATCTGAAGTAGCTTGGAGAGGTTCATCACCTTCTCACGGCTCATACAGTAGATGATACCGCTCTTGTTAGGTCTCTTGCGGATAAAGCGGATGATGCGTGCATTGACATCTTCCCCCTTTGGCTCTACGCTGTAGTAGAGGTTAGGACGGTTGAAGCTAGACTTAAATATATTCCCATCGAGGATGCCTAGATTCTTGCGAATGTCATGCTCCACCTTAGGCGTCGCCGTCGCTGTCAGGGCTATGATCGGTCTGCGACCTATCTCATCGACCACGGGACGTATCTTACGATACTCAGGGCGAAAGTCATGCCCCCACTCCGAGATACAGTGTGCCTCATCGATCGCAAAGAAGGATATCTTGATCTTACGAAAGAACTCAATGTTTTCAGCCTTGCCCAGTGACTCAGGAGCTACATAGAGTAGCTTTGTAGCACCCGCAGAGACATCTTGGTAGACCTGATCCAGCTGGGCTTTATTGAGCGACGAGTTGAGTACGTGAGCTATGTCGTTAGATCCAGTCGTCTCTCTTAGGGCATCAACCTGATTCTTCATCAGAGCAATCAGCGGAGAGACGATGATAGCCGTCCCCTCCATAATGAGCGCAGGGAGTTGATAGCAGAGGGACTTACCGCTACCTGTAGGCATCAAGACAAAAGTGTCGTGACCCTCTAGCAAGCTTTGGATGATCTCTTTCTGATTTCCCTTGAACTCTTCAAAGCCGAAGATCTTACTCAGTAGTTCTGTCAGATTGTGTGTCATGGTAAGTGAGATTGACCGTCAGGAGAGCTGTTGTATAGACTCTCCAAAAGGTGGATAACGATTACATAGAGTGATGCACAGGTTTGTGTCAGAGGTAGATTTAGTTTGCTAGAGAGGCAGTCATGCTCGGCGTCACCTTAGAGCGGGCATACTGCTCTGTGATACGTAGCGTCTTGCGCTTGAGAGAGGGTATCTCGTACATCGCATCAATCATGATCTTCTCCACGATCGAGCGTAGTCCACGAGCCCCCAGCTTCGTCTCAACAGCTATGCTGACGATATACTTGAGTGCCTCCTCGTCGAAGGTGAGCCGTACGCCATCCATCTCAAAGAGCTTCTGATACTGCTTCGTGATGGCGTTCTTAGGCTCCACGAGGATGCGCAGGAGCGACTCACTATCTAGAGCGTCCAGATAGGTGAGGATAGGCAGACGGCCTATGATCTCGGGGATCAAGCCGTAGCGTCGTAGGTCTTGATGAGTAATGTGCGCCAACAGATTGTTTTGGATCGTTTGGTAGTCCATCTGCTGCTCCTTATAACCCACCACACGGGTGTTGAGGCGAGAGCCGATGATGCGCTCGATGCCGTCAAAGGCGCCTGCACAGATGAAGAGAATCTGCTGCGTATTGACCTGGATAAACTTCTGCTCGGGATGCTTGCGACCACCATAAGGAGGAACGTTGATGACGCTCCCCTCGAGGAGCTTGAGAAGGCCCTGCTGAACCCCTTCACCACTCACATCACGAGTGATGGAGGGGTTGTCGCCTTTGCGGGCTATCTTGTCGATCTCATCGATGAAGACGATGCCACGCTCTGCAGCTGCGACGTCATAGTCGCAGTTTTGCAGTAGGCGAGAGATGATACTCTCTATATCCTCTCCCACATAGCCTGCTTGCGTCAGGACAGTCGCATCAACCATCGCAAAGGGCACCTGCAGCATACGAGCTATCGACTGTGCTAGGAGCGTCTTGCCACACCCCGTCGGTCCTACCATAAGGATGTTGCTCTTGGCGATCTCTACATCGTCCAGCTTAGAGCTCTCGTCACTCTTACCGTCCTTCTCTTGGCTAGCTAAGATACGTTTGTAGTGGTTGTAGACAGCCACCGAGAGATACTTCTTAGCATCGCTCTGTCCGATCACATAGCGGTCTAGATAGGCGTCTATCTCCTGAGGCTTGGGTAGCGACTCATAGGTGAGTGGAGCAAATGAAGCGTTCTTGACTTTCTGCTTCTCCTGTTGAGTAGCGTCCAGCACAGGTGCAGAGACAAGCCCGTTCTGATAGAGCAACGTGTAGATCTGCTCAGCACAATCACTACAGATCTGTGCAGAGCCTTCGGCACCTATTAGTATAGGCACCTCGCTCTCAGGACGATTGCAAAAGGAGCATCGACGCTCTATCGAATTACTTTTCTTTGCCATCTGCCTTCTTCTCCTTAGCTGTCTGCTTAGTCGATGTGAGTACTTTGTCAATCATACCATACTCCAGAGCCTCTGCAGCAGTCATCCACTTGTCACGGTCGCTGTCTCGCTCGATATCCTTGACAGAGCGACCCGAGTGATCAGCGATGATCTTGTAGAGCTCAGCCTTCACCTTGAGGATCTCCTTAGCAGCGATTTCTATGTCGCTCGCCTGACCCTGCATACCGCCCATCGGCTGGTGGATCATCACCCGCGAGTGGGGTAGTGCGTAGCGCTTGCCCTCGGCACCCGCTACGAGGAGGACAGCAGCCATCGAGGCGGCCATGCCCGTACACATCGTTGAGACATTACAGCCCACATACTGCATCGTATCGTAGATGCCAAAGCCCGCATAGACCGACCCACCAGGACTATTGATATAAATCGAGATGTCCTTACCAGGGTCCGCATTGTCTAGGTATAGGAGCTGTGCCTGGATTACATTGGCCGTGTAGTCGTTGACCTCCGTGCCGAGGAAGATGATACGATCCATCATCAGTCGGCTGAAGACATCCATCTGAGCCACGTTGAGCTGACGCTCCTCAATGATGGTTGGGTTGATATAGCCTGCAGAGGCAGTTATGTAGTCGTTGAGTGCATTGGTATTCATCCGAAGATGAGCGTGTGCATAGTGGACGAAGTCCTTATTATGGTCTGTCATATTGATGAAGCAGAGTTGTGTGAGTTACTATTTATAGGTTAAAGGAGCGAAGCCAAGCTTCACTTGCTAAAGGTTATAGCTAGGCAAGTCAACCCGACCTAGCTTAATTCAGAAACAAAGATAACGGTATTTCTTAACATACGCTACACCCCTCTCATCGTAGATCCCGCAAATATCCCGAGTAGCTGGTGTAGGGACGCACGGTGAGTGTTTAGCGGGAGGGCGTCCGTTGTCGAACGACGAGACGTGTAACGGCTGGTATGGCTCCGTGACGAGTAGCAGGTGTAGGGACGCACGATCTGTGCGTCCGTTGTGTCAAGGCGAGACGTATAACCCATCATCGTAAAAATTGGACATCGTAGCCTTTAACGGGGACGGACGCACAGATCGTGCGTCCCTACAGCCGTTACACGG
>NZ_CAMYEZ010000075.1 GCF_947254915.1 uncultured Porphyromonas sp.
GACCCAGTAGGAGGCTCCGATCGGGAGCAGTTGCTTGTTGAAGATAAACTTAGGGTTGTGCACCATCGGGGTTTCGCCATTACCTATCATTAGGTAGCAGCCCCGCTGCTTCTGGAGCATGAAGGCAAAGTCCTCGCTACTCATATAGCGTGCGCTGGGGTAGACGACTCGCTCCTCGCCAAAGGTCTTGCGAGCCACCTCGGCAGCATAGCGTGTCTCCTCCTCGCTATTGATCAGGACAGCTCCAGGCTGCCCCTCAGTAATCTCATAGGCACAGCCATAGCTCTCGGCTTGGTGCTGCGTGATGGTGCGGATCCGCTCCAGTACCTGGACGCGTGTCTTAGGCTCCATATTGCGAATAGAGAGCCTGAGGGTAGCACTGTCGGGGATCGTATTTCCCGTATCCCCAGCGAGGAAGGCACCGATAGTCACTACGCTGTGATGCCAGGGGGAGACATTGCGTGAGACGATGCTTTGCAGAGCTAAGACAAGCGAGGCGCCTGCGACGACGGGGTCGATGCTAAGCTCAGGCATAGAGCCATGAGAGCCGCGGCCCATGAGCTTGATCTCCCAGTTATCCACGGCAGACATCATCTCGCCAGAGCAGAAGTGTAGCGTTCCAAGGGGTAGACCGGGCAGATTGTGCATCGCATAGACAGCGTCTACGGGAAAGCGCTCGAAGAGCCCATCGGCGACCATCGCTGCGCCGCCCTGCATGGTCTCTTCGCCGGGCTGGAAGATGAGCGTGAGCTTGCCATTGAAGTAACCGCTCTCGGCCAATTGCTTGGCGGCTCCGAGGAGCATCGTCGTATGACCATCGTGTCCGCAGAGGTGTGCGTGTCCTGGGATGCGACTGCGGTAGGGGAGGTCGTTTTCCTCCTGTATGGCTAGTGCGTCAAACTCCGCGCGGATCCCCAGAGAGCGCGTCCCCTCGCCACGCTGCATCGTAGCTACGATGCCAAGCTTGCCGATACCCTCCGTCACTTCGTAGCCAAAGTCTCGTAGTCTCTCGGCGATGATGCGGGAGGTATCGTACTCTTGCATAGCTGTCTCAGGAGCTTGATGAAAGCTCTCAAACCACTGCTCCATATCTCGGCAGATGGCTTCACTTATCTTAGATTTCATAGTCGTGTGTGTCTATATGTTAGTTGTTTCTACGCCTCAGGTTGCTTCTTTTGCTTAGGTATTGTCAAGGCGATGGAGAGGATAGCGAGGAGGAGCAGGACGATGTTGAAGGTCATCGTCACCATCGCTGCGTGACGGAAGTTGAGATTGCCCTGCTGCCCCACGAAGTTGATGAGATTGCCAAGAAGCTCGATCGGCTGTCCAGATACTTGGATGCCATTATAGATGGCTTGTGATATAGCTAGTCCGAAGGCTGCTCCAAGGGACGAAGCCATCTTGTAGATGCCTGAGCCTTGTCCCGAGAGGTCTCGTGGTAGGCTCGAGAGTGCCGCATCGGTCGAGGGTGTCGCATAGAAGGCTAGCCCAGTACCAAAGAGGACGTACGCCACGCCCGTCAGGATCATATAGACGCCTGTCATGAGTTGCGTCTGCGACATCAGGAGGACTGAGACGATGATCAGCATACAGCCCCAGATCATTGGCTTGCGAGGACCAAAGCGCTGGAGGAGTTTCTCACCCACACGGATGAAGAGCAGGATGGAGACACCGTAGCCGATGGTTAGGTAGCCAGCAGTGGCGGGATCGATGCGACCGCCTTGCTGTAACACGCTGAGTGACACGACGAGAACGCCTGCAGTGGCGTTGAGAATCAGGTTTGAGATAGTTGCTCCTGTGAAGGTTTTATTGCGAAAGAGGGCAAGGTTCATAAAGGCTCCCGCACGTCCCAGCTCGACCTTGATGAAGACTACGATTGCAATGACCGACAGTGAGATAGTAGAGAGGGAGGCGACACTGAGCCATCCCCAGACGGGCGCATTGGCGATGAATAGTTGGAGCGACAAGATACCTATGAAGAAGGCGACGAAGCCGAAGATGTCAAATCGTTTCGCTTGCTGCTGCTCGGCACGACTCTCGGGAAGCCCCTTGATGAGCAGTAGCCCTATGATCGCAAATAGGGCGCAAACGTAGAAGATAGCGCGCCATCCCAAGGTGCTAATCATAAAGCCCCCGAAGAGTGCGGCAAAGCTTGAGCCTCCCCACGTACCCATGCTCCAAAGACTGACTGCACGCTGTCGCGCCTTGCCAGACCAGTAGACACCGAGGAGGGCTAGCGAGGAGGGCATGATGCAGGCTCCCGACACCCCTTGCAAGGCTCTACCCAAGATGAGGAGCGGAGCTGTCAGGGCGCTCTGAGCAGGTGTCAGCGCAATAAGTAGTGCCCCCAGGATAGCTGTGTAGAAGCCCCAGCGAATGAGCTTGACGCGTCCGAAGCGATCCGCCAAGCCTCCGAAGACGACGATAAATAGTCCACTCACCAGCGAGGTGACCGACACAGCAAAGCTGAGTGTTGAGATGGAGAGTCCCAGCTCCTTGTTCATATCCACATGGATATTGAGGAGCGTCATGGCAAAGAGCCAGAAGGAGAGCAAGCCAAAGATGAACCCAAAGAGGACTCGGTCGTTGCCTTGGTAGGTTGTAGGGGAAGTCTGTTGCATACTATAATAGGAGAAGCGCATTAGCTCGCTTTCTGAGAGCTAAAGTACGCTTTTTTCTTCGGTTTCTCCAATAGGATACCGACAGGAGAGTTGCGGGGTGCGGTGCAGACTTAAGCGCAGCAGTCTCTCTTGGGTGACTTCTTTGGAGTAGCGACCTTGCTATGGTGGCATGCGGAGCAACCTGCGCAACCTGTGGCTCCTCGGGGGCGACGGATCAGTCGCCACAAGCTACGGACTATGTAGAGCACCGTGACAACAATGATGAGGAGTACAACGATTGTTTGCAGATCCATGGCGACACCTATTACTTATATAATGAGTAGTCCTATCAGTCGTGCCAGATAAGCCACGATCCAGGCTAGCACGCAGGTGTAGACGACCACAAAGAGTCCCCACCAGCCACTGTTGAGTTCCTTAGAAACCGCCACAACCGTGGCTACGCAAGGCATATAGATGAGCACGAAGATAAGAAAGCATATGGCTATCAGTGGCGTGTAGAGAGGCTCACCCGTCACGGGGTCCTTCTCTTGGCGCAGCTGTCGTGAGAGCGCCGAGCTACCCACGGCAAAGTCTTCGCTATCCTCGTCCACCGCTTCACTGCCCGTATAGATGACGCTGAGGGAGCTGACGACCACCTCTTTGGCTGGTAGTCCGGCTACGAGTGCCACGCTGAGCTTCCAGTCGAAGCCGAGCGGAGCTAGGACGGGTTGTACCGTTTGACCGATGCGTCCTAGGTAAGAGCCCTCTTGCTGCTCCATGTGTGCCTGTCGCTCTATCGCAGCAACCTGCTCACTGCGCTCGCTCTCAGAGAGCGTGCTCTGCTGCTGCACCTGTGCTATCTGCTCATCAGCACGAGACATTACCTCCTCACGAGGATAGTAGCCCAGCGCCCAGATGATGACCGAAGCCACGAGGATGACCGATCCCATCTTGTGCAGATACTCACGCGCCTTGTCCCACATATGTATACCCACGGCACGTGCCATCGGGATGCGGTAGGGAGGTAGCTCCATAACGAAGGGAAGATCCTCCGACTTGAAGAGCACTCGGCGGAAAAGCTTCGCCAGTAGGAAGGCTAGCAGCACCCCAAGAGCGTAAAGTCCGAAGAGGACCAACCCAGCACTCTGTGGGAAGAAGGTGCCCGCAATGAGTATGTAAACTGGTAGTCTGGCGCTACAGCTCATCAGCGAAGTGACTAGCACCGTGATGATGCGACTCTGTCGGCTCTCGATCGTGCGAGAAGCCATCACGGCGGGGACGTTGCACCCGAAGCCCATGATAAGCGGTATGAAAGACTTGCCATGCAGTCCCATGTGATGCATTAGGCGATCCATCAAGAAGGTCGCTCGAGCCATATAGCCCGTGTCCTCCATAATGGATATAAAGAGGTAGAGGATGAGGATGTTCGGCAGGAAGACCAGTACACCTCCCACACCGCCTATGACACCCGTCACCAGTAGGTCACGTAGAGGACCAGGACTCATCATCCCGTAGATCCAAGCGCCAAAAACGTCCACGCCCGCCTCGATCCAGTCCATCGGGAAGGCTCCCAAGGCAAAGGTCGCCTCAAACATAATAAAGAGGAAGGCGAGAAAGATCGGATAGCCCCAGATAGGGTGTATGAGGAGATTGTCTATACGATCCGTCATAGTGCGTATGCGCCGCTTGTTCGGACGGTAGGTCTCTCTGAGCGCACCAGCGATGAAGCCGTAACGCTGATTGATGATATAGTTCTCTAGATCCTCCTCGTTGGAGTGATTCTTGAGCAGTCTATTCTCCTCGTAAGCTGTGGCGGTGAGAAGGTATTCACCCTTCGGCTGCTGCTTGATAAAACTCTGTGTGTGCGGGTCTCCCTCGAGGAGCTTGACCGCTAAGTAGCGGGGAGATAGATGATCGGGGAAGGTCGCAAACTCGGTGAGCTTCGTCTGCAGGGTTGCTATGCTCTGCTCAAGGTCTGTCCCGTAGTTGATCTGCAGGAAGCGACGATCCGCATAGAGGTTTTCATCGACGAGCTGACGTACCTTGTCCAAGAGCTCAAAGACACCCACCCCCTTACGGCAGATGGTAGGCACCATGGGAGTACCTAGCAGATCGGAGAGTTGCTGTACGTCGAGTTGATTCTTCTTCTGCTCAAACTCGTCCCACATATTGAGCGCCGTAACCATCGGGATACCCATCTCACGCACCTGTACCGCAAGGTACAGCTGTCGCTCCAAGTTGGTCGCATCCAGCACATCTATGACCACGTCAGGACGTGTCTCCTCATTAGTCAGATAGTCTCGGATGTAAAGCTCTTCAGGCGAATAAGGCGACAGAGAGTAAGTACCAGGAAGGTCAATCAGTTCGTAGCGAACGCCTTGATAGTCAAAGTGTGCCTCCTTAGCCTCTACAGTAACTCCGCTGTAGTTGCCGACACGCTCATGCGCTCCGCTGGCATGGTTGAAGAGCGTCGTCTTGCCACTGTTGGGATTGCCAATGAGCGCTACCCGTAGTGAGCGGGTGATGGCGACACGCTCGGATCCCGTAACGCTTGCTGCCAAAGAGCCTGCACGCTCGTCAGAGACAAACGTATGTGTCAGTGGCGGTAGCTCCTCCGAGATAGAGTCTGAGTCAATGAGCTCTACCGTAATCAGCCCCGCCTCCTTGCGACGCAGCGAGACATTGTAGTCCATCAGCCGATAGTAGATAGGATCCCGCAGTGGAGCTGCCTGTATCACCTCCACTACCTGTCCCTGCACAAATCCCATCTCTAGGATACGCTTGCGAAAGGCTCCATGACCGCCTACCGATAAGATACGAGCTCGCTCGCCATTATGTAACTCCGACAACTTCATACGC
Source organism: uncultured Porphyromonas sp. (assembly GCF_947254915.1). GTDB lineage: Bacteria > Bacteroidota > Bacteroidia > Bacteroidales > Porphyromonadaceae > Porphyromonas. The sequence goes on from NZ_CAMYEZ010000075.1 coordinate 5,460, forward strand.
CACAAAGATAGCTAAAGCTAGCCGAGCGTTCGATATGAGCGAATACCTAATACTAGGTACCATCTTTCATATTTGAGTAAGCAAAAGTGCTACTCTCGGCTTCTGACCTAAGAAATAGCGGGGTGGCACTTTCGTGAATGGTAAGTAGTCCAACGGCTCTACCGAGGAATTTCGGAATTCCTCGGTGGAGATCTTGAATTGTCCAGGGAGGAAACGAAATATTCTTCAGAACTTTTATTTCATTCTTCCGAAGTTTCATTTCATTCTTCCGAAGTTTCATTTCCCAGCTCCGTGGAGAATTTTCGTTTCCTCGCTGGAGATTTGCGATTTCCTCGGGCGTGGCGCATTTAGAGGTCGTAGGTTCAGTTGATGGGCGGTTGGGAGCTTTGGGGTCTCCCTGCTTTTCGGTACTTTTGTAGCGATGCAAGCAGATAGTCAGATGGATAGGCATAAGATAAACACGATAGCTGTGTATGGGAGCCACGCTACGATGCGTCTCACGGACGATGTGGCGGCACTCTTGACTGCACTGGCGGAGCACGGCGTAGACCTATATATAGAGACCCCGCTCTGGGAGGCGCTATCGCAGGCGGGCATCCCAGAGGGGTATCCACAGATGCGTCTAGGCGGGGAGACACCCTACGGAGACATCGCTCTAAGTCTCGGAGGCGATGGCACACTACTACGGGCTGTGCACAAGCTACGAGACGTGGAGCTACCCATATGGGCAATCAACTGTGGGCACCTCGGCTTCATGACTGAGATGGAGCCACAAGAGGCTCGACATCATCTAGACGATCTGCTTGCGGGACAATATAATATAGAGACTCGCACACTGATTGATGTAAGCGTGGCGGGGAAGCATGTAGGCACAGCACTCAACGACCTAGCAGTACAGAAACGAGAGACCGGATCTATCATCAAGATACGGGTCGGTCTAGACGGAGACCTACTCGCCGAATACGCTGCCGATGGCTTGGTCGTAAGCACCCCCTCAGGATCTACCGCCTATGCGCTTAGCCTAGGGGGACCCATCGTGACGCCTCAGTGTCAGACTCTGCTACTGGTGCCGATAGCTCCTCATACGCTCAATATGGCTCCACTCATGTTCCCCGACACTAGCACACTAACGATGACAGTCTCCTCGCTACATCCCACCTTCTCCATCGTAATAGATGGCAATCTGAGGGTCTACGACTGCGGAGTTGAGATTACAGCCCGCAAGAGCGACAAGAGAGCCCACCTGCTACGTCTCTCCCACAAGCCGTATACACAGGTAATTCGTGAGAAGCTCCTCTGGGGGCGTGACTTGAGATAAAAAGATTTCTCAGATTGCCAGACTTCTTAAACGTTTGCGAACTAGCGCTTTGCGGACTGTTTTTGGCACTATTGAGCTTTTTGGAGAAGATTTTCTTGCGAGAATCTTTTGTCGGAAGAAAAATTTGTATTACCTTTGCATCACAATTGCCCGAGAGCTGAACATTCAGGGGGTGATTGGCAAGTAGCTGCTGGCCCTTTCGTCTAACGGTTAGGACGTCAGATTCTCATTCTGAAAATAGGGGTTCGATTCCCCTAGGGGCTACGAGTAGATATGAAAGGCTCCACATATATAGAGTCTCGCATATTGAGTATACCTAGTAATTAAGTATCACAAGAATGGCAAATCATAAATCAACGCTGAAGAGAATCCGTCAGAGTTCCACTCGTCGCCTTCGCAATCGCTATGCGAGCAAGACGTCCCGCACGATGATTAAGCAGTTTCGTGCGATGACAGACCGTCAGGAAGCGGAGCAGGCTTTGCCCAAGGTGTATTCTACGCTAGATCGCCTAGCTCGCAAGAATATCATCCATCGCAATAAGGCCGCCAACCTGAAGTCTAAGATGGCTCTTCATCTCAAGTCTCTCTAGTCTACGACGACGTATCGCAATACGGTATCAGCTCGCTGAGGATATAACATTCGATTAAGGATACTGGCGCACGATTTGGCCCTTTCGTCTATCGGTTAGGACGCCAGGTTTTCATCCTGGAAAGAGGGGTTCGACTCCCCTAGGGGCTACTCAGAGCGCCTTGCCAGCCACCTCCCCTTTCCTCCAAGCCGTCTCATCACGCCAAACTGATACCACGCGAGTATATAACACAAAGAAGAGGAGTGTTCTTGGACAAGTCGAGAGCACTCCTCTGCTTCTTTTTTACGCTAGAGCAGGTTGTGTAAGTTGCTTAATGTACATTTGTCCACTCCTCTGAGTTGTATCAGACACATCATCGGAAATCATCATAAGACCCATTACTAAGAATACATGACTAAAGCAGAAATTGTAAAGAGCATCGCCGACACGACAGGCTTGGATCGACAGGAAGTCCTTCAAGTCGTAGAGGCCTTTATGGATACAGTGAAGAACGCTATGAGCCAGGGAGACAATGTCTACCTCAGAGGCTTCGGTAGCTTCGTTGTCAAGGAGCGTGCAGAGAAGACTGCTCGCAACATATCCAAGCAGACGACTATCATCGTACCCGCCCGCAAGGTTCCTACGTTTAAGCCCTCAAAGGCTTTCACAGGTATGATTAAGTAGTATACCAAGACATGAGCAGAGGTGGCTAGTCCCTAGGACGATCAGCCACAGATCTCACCACCTTGGATCAGTATAGACCAATTCAAAAGAAACAATTATGCCAAACGGTAAGAAGCACAAGCGTCGCAAGATGGCGACGCACAAGCGTAAGAAGAGACTACGTAAGAATCGTCATAAGAAGAAGTAGTAGACGAGAGGTCTAGGAGAGACCGCTGGTGAGAGTCCGTCTAGGCAAGTGAATCACCCTACGGAGTCCCACAGTCTACACGCTAGAGAGCCATCCGAGATGAGTGGCGATCTAATCTTAACGCACGAAACGTATCAAGCAAGCCGTCATGACCGACCTCTCATAGAGGAGAGGCTGGTTGTGGTTGGCTTCGTTGCATAGCAACTCATCCTATCATCCTGCAGTAGTCCCTCATACGCTGACTAGACTAGAGCCTGTAGCATCCCATTCTCAGGCACTCGGCATCAGCCCGAGGTCACGAGTACTACGGCAGCACTTGTAGACCGCCCCTCTCTGTGTATCTAGAGACAAGAGATACGCATAGAGACCAGCTACTCCAGTAGAGGTGTAGCGACTAGGTACTTCGATGGCTCACCAGCTCGGATCAGTGCAGCGGCACGGCGTAGCTATGAGACGGAGGAGAGAAGAGGCTCGGTCATACTAGACCTCTACACGTTTCCAATCTATTAATGCACAGATTATTTGAGACACCGTGAATAGTGAACTAATCATCGATGTAAAGCCCAAAGAGGTGTCTATGGCAGTGCTTGAAGACGGCGAGCTCGTAGAGCTACGGACGGAGAATAGAAATATCCGCTACGCTGTCGGAGATATCCTGCTCGGCGAGGTAGACAATGTCGTCAGAGGCAACAACGCCGCCTTCGTCAACATAGGTCCTATGAAGAACGGCTTCCTACACTACAATGATCTAGGCAAAGTATTTGGAGCGACCACCCACTTATTAGAAGATATAGCGGAAAAGAAGAAGGTCCCCCCCATCGACAAGGTCAAAGAGGGGGAACCCCTTCCTAAGGATGGTAACATTATCAACTCGGGACTCAAGAAGGGAGACAAAATCCTCGTCAAGGTGACACGCGAAGCCTTCGGAACCAAAGGGCCTAGTCTCTCTGCAGAGCTTTCTATAGCGGGCAGATTCCTAGTCTTAGTGCCCTTTAGCGATCAGGTAGCCATCTCTAGCGAGATACGCTCCACGGAGGAGCGCACGAGGCTCAAGACCATCGTGCAGAGCGTCATCAAGAGTGGCTATGGAGCCATCATTCGGACGCAAGCTGCGGGCAAGAAGACCCAAGAACTCGTCGAGGAGATGATGGATCTGATAGACCGATTTGAGACAAGCATCAAGAAGCTGGTCCGTGCTAAGGCTCCTGCTCAGATTTATGAAGAGCGAAACCGTGCTATCAACCTTATCCGAGACTCCTACAACAAGAGCTTTACCAAGATCGTCGTCAACGATCCTGACTACTACAAGGAGCTCAGAGGCTACGTAGCCGACATTGACCCAGGCAGAGAGCAGATTGTCACGCTCTATGAGGACGATAGTAAGCGTCCTCTCTTTGACACATGTGGTGTGACAAAGCAAAAGAAGACTCTCTTCGGGCGTAAAGTTACCCTGCGCAATGGAGCCAATATTATCATTGAGCAGACCGAGGCTATGCACGTCATTGATGTCAATAGTAGCAAGAAGGCTCGCAGGACTTCTGGGCAGGAGGAGACAGCCTTTGATGTCAATATGGCTGTCGCAGACCTCATCGCCCGTCAGATCCGACTGAGAGACCTCGGAGGTATCATCGTAATTGACTTCATCGATATGAATGAAGCAGCTCACAACAAGGAGCTATACGAGCATATGGTGAAGCTTATGGCAAACGACCGAGCCACCCACAAGATACTACCGCTGAGCAAGTTCGGTCTCATGCAGATCACACGACAGCGTGTCCGTCAGGCGACCATCATACGCACCGAGGAGACCTGTCCTACTTGTCAAGGCACGGGCAAGATCAAGACCTCCATCACCTTTACCGATGACCTGGAGGAGATGATAGCCCAGTTGACCACAAGTGACAAGCCGATCCGCAACTTCGCTATGCACCTACATCCCTATGTAGTGGCCTATATCAAGAAGGCTCCCCTACTGGGATCCTCTCTCTTTACTAAGTGGAAGAAGAAATACTCCAAAAACATCAAGCTGATCGAAGATCAAGATGTAGCACTCCTAGATTGCAAGATCTACGACAAGGATCGTAATCTGATCACTCTAGAGAAGTAACCAGCGAGCCGCACACCCTTCCCATGTGCTAGCTCTGATATAAATACGCAAAGAGTCCCTACGAGAGCACCTCTGCTCCCCGTAGGGACTCTTTTGTTATGTCTACCCGCCCTTGCCACAGGGCTGCGTATATTCAATTAAGAAATGCAACTCATACCTACAAAAAAGGATCGCACCCTAAGCACAATCCAACATATTATTCAGAGAAGCAGAGACAGGGCTGACGAATTATCTCTTGGCACTACACTAACTACGATTGACAACAACTCTGGGGGATGTGGCTTGAGCCTAGCTTCATAACGATATCGACACTCATACATCTCTATCTCCTGAGGAAATCTAGAATCTCCAGGGAGCAAACGAAAACTCTCCACGGAGGGACGAAATAAAACTTCGGAAGAATGAAATCAAAGTTCCGAAGAATGAAATCAAAGTTCCGAAGAATTTTTCGTTTCCTCGCGGAATAATCTAGAA
>NZ_CAMYEZ010000076.1 GCF_947254915.1 uncultured Porphyromonas sp.
GAAGAACTCTCATAGACATCTCTATGAAGAAACTCAAAAGATAGAGGAAATAGGACAATACCTCGGTGAAGATTTTTGATTATCCACGGAGGAATGGGAAAATTCTTCGGAACTTTGATTTGCTTCTTCCGAAGTTTCATTTCATTCCTCCGAAGTTTCATTTCGCATCCACGTGGAGAATTTTTGTTTTCTACGTGGGGTTTTGAGAATTTCCACGTGGGCATCTGTTTGTAGAGCAGAGAGACGGGCTAGAAGTCGTTACTCGTACGCTTTGCGGAGCCGTACATTCCACCCGCTAACGCAATTTCTCAAGAATGAAGTTTTTTCTACCTTTGTAACTGTGGTTGCACTTGACAAATGTGCGATCTCCAAATACACACCTTCAGGGATACTCTCGATAAGATATATTACTATCTTTGTCTGCGAATAGGGGGAGGACTTGTCTGAAAACTGTTTTGCAATTAATACAACGAGAGATATGAAAGACCTATCAGTATTTGTATTTAGCGGTAAGGCTCTATTCCTACTATCCAGTGCGATAGCAATATCAGTAGTCTGTTCCTGTACTCGTACAGCAGACATCATCGCTACTAACTGGGGATGGCATGGAGATTCAAATGGTTGGTTTACACCATGGGTTATAAATGCGAATCAGGGGACACCAACCCTGCGAAGCTCACACCCTTATGGAGAGTACTATGATATCTCTACTTTTCACATCTGGAAGTAACCTAATAAAGAATCGAATGCTATGACCAAAGTAAAAACATTGGTGTTGATAAGCTCTATGCTCCTTTTTGCTACATTCTTAGCGATAGGTTGCATAGGTCCTCAGAAGGAGATTACATCTAGACAGTTTGTATTTGAGACGGTGTCTCCAAGTTATCTAGCAGTGAATGAATATCAGATGATATTCGATACTCTGAGTGAAGCAGAGATGCTTAAGCCTCGCCCTTTCAAGTGTCGTATCGCAGATGGAAAGCTTCATAATATAGATTATCTTGCTATTGCTGGAAATCTCAATTGGGATGGGAGATCTTTCTGTAAAGAGACTGGAGATACGGCCTATTATCGTCGCCTCCCAGTAGTTAGCTCTGAAGATGTCCACTTTAAGAAGAAGTATACCAAGTACTATATCCCCGACAGACCACTCTATTGGGAGTTCAAGGACATATCCATAGTTAGCAACAATGCAAGCTTTGGTGCAGACTATCCCGTGGGGAGTGACTTGACCCCGATTGTCCTCTTTGGCTTCCCCTCGCTCTATGAGTTCATCCAAAATGGCTACAAAGGACCTTACACTACGGAGCATCTAATTCGAGCAAATGACAAGAAGGCTTGGGCTAATCTCATACTCTTTGAGACTGGTAAGCCAAAGCTCATCATAGAGAGACTACCTACAGAGGTAGTTGGGAGCGATATGCCTTCGATAACCATTCGTTTGAAGTTTATAGACAAAAAGGCTGTTATCCGCAACCAACAAGCAGAGGTTAATCACGACACCCATGATGCGTTTGTTAAGCCACATCAGGAGGTGTTTGATCTCCCCGTCACACTCTTGCTAGACATCCAGTAAAAAAAAGGAAGTGTCCCAGAAAGTGTATATTTAGAGGGCTAATTCCTATTGTCGATATGCCCCCAGCACTTCAAAATAGGAATTAGCCGGAATTGTGTGCGGCGGTGCCAATCTGTGGTGAAAGGTTGCACCGCAAACATTTAATGCTTAACTTTGTACGAGTAATAGGAGTGCTTCCTCTCGGGGGAGTTTATCCGCTTTTGTGCAAACGCTTGCATACACATTAAAAATACAATATAACTCTCATGACAAAAGTAGGTATCAATGGTTTTGGTCGTATCGGTCGACTAGTCTTCCGCGCTTCGATGAAGCGTGACGATCTCGAGGTAGTAGCAATCAACGACCTCATCGATGTCGAGTATATGGCATATATGCTCAAGTATGACTCTGTACACGGACGCTTCGACGGGACGGTCGACGTACAGGATGGCATGCTCGTAGTCAATGGACGCAAGATCCGTGTGACGGCTGAGAAGGAGCCGCGACTGATCAACTGGGGCGCTGCTGGCGTAGAGTATGTCGTAGAGAGTACAGGTCGCTTCCTCACCAAGGAGCTTTCGCAGGGACACATCGAGGCTGGCGCTAAGTATGTCGTCATGTCGGCTCCCTCTAAGGATGACACTCCTATGTTCGTCACGGGTGTCAACCTTGAGAAGTATGTCCGCGGTACACAGTTTGTCTCTAACGCATCCTGCACGACGAACTGTCTTGCTCCGCTGGTCAAGGTGCTCAACGACAACTTCGGCGTAGAGCAGGGTCTCATGACTACGGTGCACGCTGCTACGGCTACGCAGAAGACGGTGGACGGACCCTCTCTCAAGGACTGGCGTGGCGGTCGCTCCGCTATCGGCAACATCATCCCCTCCTCGACGGGCGCTGCTAAGGCTGTCGGCAAGGTGATCCCAGAGCTCAATGGTAAGCTCACGGGTATGTCCTTCCGCGTGCCTACGATGGACGTATCTGTCGTGGACCTGACGGTACAGCTCAAGCGTGGCGCTAGCTACGACGAGATCTGCGCTGCTATGAAGAAGGCTTCGGAGACCAACCTCAAGGGGATCATGGAGTACTGCGACGAGCTACTCGTGAGCCAGGACTTCGTGAGCGATCCACACACCTCTATCTTCGACGCTAAGGCTGGTATCGCTCTGACGGACACCTTCGTCAAGGTGGTCGCTTGGTATGACAATGAGTGGGGCTACTCTAACAAGGTGCTCTGCCTCATCGCTCATATGGCTGAGGTCAATAAGTAGTCACGCTAAGACCAACGAAGAGTTTTCACTCTAAAACAATCGGACGCAAGGCGCAGACGGTAGGAGGAGCATGAAGTCCTTTCCTACCTCTGTGACTTGCGTCTCGCTTTTTCCTTTGGGGCGTATCACGAGCCGTGGCTGAGCAGCTTTTGCGGCAGTGATACCTTCCGTTACTCATATAAGATGATAAGCTGATGGACTTTTACGAACTAGATCTAGAGGATGAGGTCCTCGATGGACTGGATGCGATGAACTTTGTAGAGACCTCTCCCATCCAGTCGGAGACGATCCCCCCGCTCCTAGAGGGGCGAGACGTCATCGGTTGTGCGCAGACTGGCTCGGGCAAGACGGCAGCTTATCTGCTCCCCTTCCTCAACAAGGTAGCACGCCAAGAGCTACCCAAGGAGCATCTCGGGGCCGTCGTCATGGCGCCCACACGAGAGCTCGCCAAGCAGATCGATCAGGAGGTCGAGGGCTTCGGCTATTACGTCTCGGTCTCTACGCTTGCCATCTACGGTGGCACTGACGGCATCGCCTGGGAGCAGCAAAGACGAGGCATGGCGCTTGGCGCAGACATCGTCATCGCTACCCCTGGCCGACTCCTCTCTATGCTACGCCTCGGAGCGTGTGACCTATCGCATGTGCAGTACTTCGTGCTAGACGAGGCGGATCGCATGCTCGATATGGGCTTTTACGAAGACATTATGGAGATCTACAAGGCGCTGCCTGAGGATTGCCAGCATGTGATGTTTTCCGCAACGATGCCGAAGGAGATCCTCAAGCTCTCGGAGAGTATCCTCGTTGACCCCGTCCTTGTCGAGCTGGCTGTGGCAAAGCCCCCTAAGTCAATCATGCAGACTGCGTACATCTGCTATGATGCACAGAAGCTTCCGATCATTCGATCCCTCTTTGCAAATCCCGAGTCCGAGGTGTCACGCACCATCATCTTTGCGGGAACTAAGGCGACCGTCCACGCACTTGCTCAGACACTTACCAGAGACGGCTTGCCAGTCGCTGAGATGCACTCAGACCTGTCGCAGGAGCGCCGTGAGGAGGTCCTAAGAGACTTCCGTATGGGACGCATCAAAGTGCTCGTAGCCACCGACATCGTGGCGCGTGGAATCGACATTGACGACATTGCGGTCGTGATCAATTATGAGGTGCCACACGACTTTGAGGACTACGTTCACCGTATCGGCCGTACCGCACGTGGCGCTGATGGCAAGGGCCTGGCGATCACGCTCGTTTCGCCCAGTGATCAGCAAGACTTCGCACGCTTGGAGCAGTTCCTTGAGCAGGAGATCTACCGCATCCCGCTAGACCCCTCCCTCGGCGAGGCTCCTACCTACGCTCCCAACGAACGCACCCATAGTCGTGGCTCCTCTAGAGGCAAAGGCAACGGCCGTGGCAGGTCACAAGGTAAAGGGCGTGGAAAGCCCCAAGGCAAAGGTCGCTCCTCACAGCGCAAAGGTCGCTCCAGCGGTCGCAAGAGTAGCAAGCAATAACTGGCTCTATGAAAGCGCAGCAGCGTATCGGCATCCTAAGCGATACGCACGGATACATCGATGATCAGATCTGCAAGGCGCTTGCCGAGTGTGATCTGATCTTTCATGCGGGAGATATCGGGTCTCCTCAGGTATTAGAGCGATTGCAAGCCATTGCCCCCACGCTTGCTGTGTATGGCAACATTGATGATGCTACGCTACATGCACAGCTCCCAGAGGTGGTTCACACAGAGGTGGCAGGCGTGGAGCTGGTCATGACACATATTGGTGGCTACCCAGGACACTACGAGCGTATCTTCGCCCCTTATCTTACGCCGTGGCGTGAGCATCCGATGATTACCATCTCGGGGCATAGTCATATCCTCAAGGTAATGCCCGACAAGTCCCGTCCAGGCTTGCTACATATCAACCCAGGCGCTGCAGGGCGTAGTGGGTGGCACCAGAGCCGTACGCTCATACGTTTGCAAATCTCCTCAGGACGACCGCACAACCTAGAGGTCGTCGAGTGGCCCCGCTAGACGGGTCGCCAGACCTTTCGTCCGTAGTATAGCTGGCTACGCATCTCAGTGAGCTAAACGACTTGTGAAGTGTAGAACGATTAGCTTTGAGAAGTTGCATTCATGGGTGGAATATACGTTTTGCAACCCAGTGGCGATTAAGTTGTCGTATCTTTGTCTCAGAGAGAGAAATGACTTTCTCCGCTTTTATCTAAACTCATTATGAAACAAACAACCGAATATATCCCTATCGTCGGCATGCACTGCGCTGGCTGCGCAGCTGCCGTGACAAACAAACTGCAAGGTGTCACGGGCGTCCTAGAGGCGACAGCGCAGATCGACACCCACTCCTTATATATAGTGTACGATGCGGAGCAAATCACCCGCGAGCAGATCGCTGAGCAGGTCGCTTCGCTCGGCTTCTCGCTCATTCTGACGACCGATGAGACCGAGGCGGTGAGCCAAGCGCTGGAGCAAGAGCGTCGCTCGGCACGTCAACTCGCTTGGCGCACAGCCATCGGCGCAGCTTTGACCATCGGCGTGATGATCTGGATGTATCTGCTGGGAGCCATTGGCGAGCGTTGGGTTGCTCCGCTGGTGGCACTCGTAGCATACCTCTACGTGGCGGGACCTTTTCACTGGAGAGCTGTGAAGCAACTCAGGCGAGGCGTTATGGGAATGGACACATTGGTCTCCCTCAGCACCACCTGCTCCGTCATCGGCCTGCTCCTAGCCTACGGCGCGGAGGGACATCAGCTACACCTTTACCTTGATGCGCTGGTGATGATCCCCGCCTTCGTCCTGATCGGCAAGTGGTTAGAGCAGCGCGCCACCGCCTCGACCGCTAGAGCCTTGCGGGCGCTCCTCGACTTGACCCCTCGTGAGGCATCGCTCGTCGTGGGCGAGGAGACACGCCGTGTGCCTCTGCAGTTGGTTCAGCCAGGCATGACCGTGCGGGTACGCCCTGGCGAAGCCATCCCTGTCGATGGCGTCATCACTTCGCAAAGCGTAACCCACATCAACGAACAAACCATCACAGGTGAGTCGGAAGCTGTGTCACGTGGCGAGGGAGACAAAGTCTTCGCCGGTACCATCTGCCTCTCCACCGCCATAGAGGTGCGTGCCGAAAGCGTCGGCGCCGACACCGCTCTGGGACACATCGTCTCAACCGTGCGCAAGACCTTAGCGGACAAGCCCCCGCTACGTCTCTTGGCCGATCGTATCGCACAATACTTCGTTCCCGCCATACTCTTCCTCGGGTTGCTCACCTTTGCCCTCTGGTACTGGGTCGTAGAGCCAGGCGCGCTAGACCTAGCCGCACGCTACGCTATCTCCGTCCTCGTGATCGCCTGCCCCTGCGCCTTGGGCTTAGCGACTCCGACCGCCTTGACCGTGGCCGTGGGCGAGTCCGCACGGCGAAACATCCTTTTTGCGGAAGCTACCGCACTGGAGACGCTACCTCGTGTCAATGCTTTCCTCATGGACAAAACGGGGACGCTCACCCTTGGTCGCCCCTCAGTCACCGAATTGCAATGGTTCATCCCTGAAGAGGAGCGCATGGCGAAGCTTTCGCTCATCGTCTCTGCCGAGCAGCACAGCCTGCACCCACTGGCGCAAGCTATCGTGGCGTATGGCGAGGCGCAGGGAGCTACGATCAGCGAACTAACCGTCACCGAGCAACCTGGACAAGGCTTGCTCGTCACCACACCCGAGGGAGAGCTACGCATCGGTCGCGCCTCTTGGATTGCCGAGGGTGGCGTTGCGTCAATACCACCTTGCGACCTCACTGGCTCGCTCGTCTATGTGGCGCAGGGAGCGCAGCTCATCGCCATCATAGCCCTCTCCGACACACTCACGCCACACGCTGCCGAGACCATCGCACAGCTCAAGGCTCAAGGCAAAAAGCTCTTTATGCTCACAGGCGACAGAGAGCCAGAGGCGCAGCGCATCGCTCAGCAAATAGGTATTGACACCGTGCATGCCGAGCTCATGCCCCAAGACAAAGAGACGATCCTCGCCTCCCTACAAGAGCAGGGACTCGTCGTAGCGATGGTCGGCGACGGGGTCAACGATGGTCAAGCGCTAGCACGAGCCGATGTGAGTGTAGCGCTCGCTGGGGGGAGCGATCTAGCCACCTCTATGGCGCAGTTGGTCATCTCCAAGCCCGACCTGTCACTCCTCGTCGAGGCAACCGAGATAGCACGGCAGACGGTACGCACGATCCGCTTCAACTTCCTCTGGGCGCTCCTCTACAACGTGATCGCCATCCCGATCGCTGCCGGGCTCTTCACACGGTGGGGCTTAGCCATCACGCCCGCCATCGCCGCTGCCGCCATGGCGCTCAGCTCCATCTGCGTTGTCGTCAATAGTCTTCTCCTCCAGCGCCGTATCGCTTCACACTAGCTCTAAGTGAGGGGCGGGGACGCCGTTGAGGAGCTCGACGGGGGCATGCTCGATGTTGAGTTCATCGTAGAGACCTGCGTCGAGGAAGCGCTGCAAGACCTGTGCGCCTCCCTCGACGAGGAGCGACTCGATGCCTTGACTACGCAGGAGCGTGAGCAGGTCGCGCACCTCGCCAGTCGTGGCGAGGCAGGAGACGTGAGGCGGGTATTGCCCGTCGGGTACTTGCTCGAGGAGAGCAGGCGGGAGGAGTATGATCGTTGGTGCCGTGGCGTCTTGTAGCATACGTAGCTCCGGACAAGGCAGACGACTGTGACACCAGAGGAGACGGATCGGCTGACCACCACTACCCGAGCGATTGGTCAGGAGTGGATCGTCCAGCTCGGCCGTGTGGTGCCCCACCAAGATCGCGTCGTGGAGCGCACGCAGACGATGCACTGAGCGCTGTCGGAGTGGCGAACTGAAGATGTAAGGTGCCTTGCTCGCATCGTGACGCAGGCGATCGATGTAGTGGTCGGCACTCTCGGCCCACTTGAGCGTGACGTAGGGTCGTCCTAAGGTCTGCGCCACGAGGAAGTGGCGGTTGAGCGCAATCGCCGCTTGCTCCAAGCAACCGATCGAGACCTCGATACCCGCTTCGTGTAGGCGTGCCACGCCTCGTCCGTCCACTTTAGCAAAAGGATCCAGCATCGCAATGACCACTCGGGCAGGTCGCAGCCCCGCAATGAGCTCCGCACAGGGCGGTGTCTTGCCGTAGTGAGCGCAAGGCTCTAGGCTCACGTACCAGGTCGCCTCGCCGACAAGGCTCCGCATCTCCTCGGGGACGCTACGCCACGCCATCACTTCGGCATGCGGCGCCCCCGCATAATGGTGGTAACCTTCGCCAATAATCTTATCTTTGTAGACGATTACCGAGCCGACCATCGGATTGGGACTGGTGCGCCCCTGCGCTAAGGCTGCGAGTTGCAGGCAGCGCTGCATATAGATCTCGTCTGGTGTGGTAGGTGCTGTACGTTTCATCAGGATAAAGGTCGCTACAAATGAGTGAGGCTATGATAGTTGCTGGTATGACGCTGTGTGATGCGGCTCTTGTGATAGCGGAGGCGCTGCCCGCTTACTATGCCGAGGCGCGGGAGCGTCAGGCTATGAGCGAAATGCTCCTACAGCATATCACCAGGCTTAGTCAGACAAACTATCTGCTTGACCGCAAAGTTAGACAATTGTCCGACACGGAAGCCACTTGGCTCTGCCAAGCCCTCGAGCGACTGACGCACGACGAGCCGATTCAGTACATCTTAGGGGTGGCGCCCTTCGGCTCTTTTGACCTAGCTGTCGGTAGGGGAGTGCTCATACCACGCCCCGAGACGGCCGAGCTGTGCGAACTGATCCTCGCTCGTCACCCCGCCACGGAGGATGCTCCCCAGCGGCTCCTCGACGTGGGGTGTGGCTCTGCCTGCATACCTATTTATATAGGTAGCGAGCGCCCTCAATGGAGCCTCTATGCGATGGATCAGTCGGAGCAGGCGCTACACTATGCAGAGCAAAACGTTCGTCAGACAGGTGTCACCGTCCAGCTCTTCCGTGGAGACCTCTTCGCCTGGTGTCAGGGGAAAGGCATCCCCGCCAAGCTCCTCCCGATAAACCTTTTGGTGAGCAACCCACCCTATATCCCCGAATGCGACCAAGCGACGATGCGCCCCAATGTTCTCGTGGGCGAGCCTCGTGAGGCGCTCTTCGTACCAGACGCTGATCCGCTCCGCTACTACCGTGCGCTCGTGGCGCTCGTGCCACAGATTCGCTCGCCCCACGCACCACTCACGCTCTACTGCGAGACGCATCACCAGCTGGCGCATGAGGTGGCGGGGCTATGCGAGCAGGCGGGAGCCATTTCGTCAGAAGTACTCAAAGACTTGACGGGCCGAGAGCGATTTGTACAAGCCACCTTTCAGTAAAAACGAAACCCTATGGACACCGATATACTCAACAAAGCCAAGTACTACTGCGCACGTGCCGAGCGCTCGCCCCGCAATCTGCGCCTTTTCCTAATGCGTCGGGAGGTGTCTTCGGACGAGATTGACGAGTACCTCGCCCTGCTCCAGGAGGGTCGCTACTATGACCCGCAGCGCTATGCCGAGAGCTATGCCCGCACACGCTATCGGGACATGAGCCAGGGCCCCCACAAGATACGTCAGGCGCTACGTATGCAGGAGGTGCCAACGGAGATCATTGAGGCGGTGCTGCCAGAGATCCTCGAGGAGGAACAACCGAACTACTCCCTCGCTGAGCTTCTTGAGAACAAGCTACGTCGCACCTCGGCACGAACGCCTCGCGCGCTCTTTGACAAGATGATGCGCTACGGCGTGGGGCGTGGTTACCACCAGAGCGAAGTGTACGAAGCGCTGCAAGAGGTACTCCAGAGAATGCGGGAGGAGGAAGAGGCTAACGAGTTGGAGGAAGAGTAAAGCGTAAAAGCTGCCGAGCCCTTATGAGCCACAAACCGACGAAAAGCCCTTCCGCAGGACGCATCGCTCCGCCACCGCCACAAGGTTGGTGGGCAACGGCTCGTGAGTCGCTCCTACAGCTCCTCTACCCGCGCTGGTGTCCCGTCTGTCACACGCTACTCCCGCCGAATGCTCCGCCACTCTGCCTCACCTGTCAAGGCGCGCTGGGACGCTATCACGAGCATACGGTCGGTGCGCTGGATCGCTTGCGTGGAGCCCAGCCGATGCCTCGCAGGATACTGGCTCCCTATCTCTACGCTCGTGACGATGCGATGGCACAGATCGTCCACGACATCAAGTATCACGGCAATAAGCCACTAGCAAGGTATATGGGTCGTCTCATGGGGACGCTCCTACCGCTCGGGCAGGAGCAGATAGACTACATCATCCCCGTACCGCTGACGCTGGTCCGTGAACTAGAGCGAGGGTACAATCAGGCGACGCTCCTGGCCGAGGGTATCTCCTCCGTTACAGGCATCCCCTATTTGGCTCACGCTTTGCGACGTACACGCTTTCAGGGTAGTCAGACACACCGTGACCGCACGCACCGTCTAGAGGCTATGCTCGGGAGCTTCACACTAGGTAGCGAAGCGATCCCCCCAGATAGCCACATCCTACTCCTAGACGATGTGCTCACGACTGGCGCAACCCTCACGGCTGCGCTCAATGCTCTGACAGACACCCCCCTAGCGCAGGTCTCTGTCGGTGTCTTAGCGGTCGGCACACCCACGGCTTAGGGGGCGATGGAGCCATTGGACGTGTAGCCCGCTGTAGGGACGCACGATCTGTGCGTCCGTTGTGTCAAAGGTTACATTGTCAAGGCTTTAACGGGGACGGACGCACAGATCGTGCGTCCCTACAACCGCTACTCGTCTTGCTGTACTACAACGGACGCACAGATCGTGCGTCCCTACAGGGTGACGTCTCACTCTAACCTCTAACTTCTAATCTCTCCCCTCGGTGGAAAATCCGAAAGCTCCAGGGAGAAAACGAAAATTCTCCACGGAGCCGAGAAATAAAACTTCGGAAGAATGAAATGAAACTTCGGAAGAAAGAAATCAAAGTTC
>NZ_CAMYEZ010000077.1 GCF_947254915.1 uncultured Porphyromonas sp.
ATGTAGATAACTACATAGACAGCTACGGCAAGCGTAGCCCTTGGATCGAAATATACAACTCCTCGGCGGGGACAATTGACCTGGCGGGATGCTTCCTGACGGATGATCCGCAGAATCTGAAGAAGTACATGATCCCCAAGGGAGACATACTGACGATCATCAAGCCTCGACAGAGTGTGGTATTCTTTGCTGATGAGATGCCTCTGCGGGGTACTTCCCACTTGAACTTCACCTTAACGCCCGAAGCTCCACACTACTTGGCTCTAGTCAGTAGCGATGGCTCCTCTATCATTGATGAGGTGGAGATACCCGCAGCAATCCCTGCTGATCACTCCTACGCTCGTATCGATGATGGTGTGCGGACGGTAGCTCCTGCGAAGGCGTGGCATATCACGCAGCACACGACGCCGGGCTCCAACAATGTGGTCAAGGACAAAAACGAGAAGATCAACCGCCTACAAGAGGCTGACCCCAATGGCTTCGTCATGACGGTCACTGCTATGCTGGTGGTCTTCTTGGGTCTGCTAATCCTCTTCCTAGCCTACAAGCTGATTGGGATCGTGGCAATGCGCCTTGAGAATCGCAAGCAGGCGCTCTACAAGGCACCTCACAGTGAGTCTACAACGACCGCGAGTACGACAGAAGATCCGCTCGTGGCGGTCGCCATCTCACTGGCTCTGACGACGGAGCTAGAGCTGGGCGGTGGTGAGGCTCCTGGACAACTAACTATACGTCCTCGCACGCAGACTTATGAGCCGTGGAGTGACAAGAGTCAGATGATGCGTCCTACGGTGGAGTGCAAGCGTCTGAAAGCGTGATACGAACCTAAGCGATTAACGAGATAGCCTTATGAATTTCTGGAACTTCCTTGTTGACAATATAGAGATCTTCTCTACCTACACTGGCTTTGCCAATGTGACGACGGGTCACGTAATCATGATCCTGGTCGGTGCCCTATTTATCTTCCTCGGCATACGCTTTAGGTTCGAGCCTCTGCTCCTGATCCCGATAGGCTTTGGTATGCTGATCGGCAATATACCCTTTAAGGATGCGGGTCTACAGATCGGCATTTACGAGGAGGGCTCTGTCCTCAACATCCTGTACCAAGGAGTGAGACAGGGGTGGTACCCTCCACTGATCTTCCTCGGTATCGGAGCGATGACGGACTTCTCAGCACTGATCTCCAATCCTAAGCTGATGCTGATCGGTGCGGCTGCGCAGTTTGGTATCTTTGGTGCTTATATGATCGCCTTGCAGCTGGGCTTCGAGCCAAACGCTGCAGGTGCTATCGGTATCATCGGCGGTGCTGATGGCCCGACGGCTATCTTCCTTTCGTCCAAGCTGGCACCCGACCTACTCGGTGCGATCGCTGTCTCGGCTTACTCCTACATGGCGCTGGTACCGATCATACAGCCACCCTTCATGCGTCTGCTGACAACTAATAAGGAGCGACGCATCAGGATGAAGGCTCCCCGCAAGGTGTCTCGTGTAGAGCGTATCCTCTTCCCGATCTTTGGTCTGCTCCTGACGGGCTTTCTCGTTCCCTCGGGCTTGCCTCTACTGGGGATGCTCTTCTTCGGTAACATCCTCAAGGAGAGTGGCGTCTGCGATCGTCTAGCTCGCACAGCTCGTGAGCCACTTATTGACGTAATCACCATCCTACTAGGTGTGACGGTGGGAGCCTCAACACAGGCTACGCACTTCCTCACGCTTGACTCGGTGAAGATATTTATGCTCGGTGCGCTCTCCTTTATTATAGCCACCTGCTCGGGGGTACTTTTTGTCAAGGTGATGAACCTCTTCCTCAAGGAGGGCAACAAGATCAATCCGCTGATCGGCAATGCGGGCGTGTCGGCTGTCCCTGACTCGGCTCGCATATCGCAAATCGAGGGCGTCAAGTACGACCGGACGAACTACCTGCTGATGCATGCGATGGGACCGAATGTGGCTGGCGTCATCGGCTCGGCCGTAGCTGCGGGTGTCCTCCTCGGCTTCCTCTCGTAAGGCTCTACGGGTAGTCCCGCTGTCGGGGCACGAAGTCTCTAGTAGGTTATTTTGTATCTTTGCGGGCAAAGGTGTGCCAAGAGGTCTACTAGGGGCGTTGTGGTACGCTTTTTGAGAGGTGAACTAGAAAGAGAACATAGATGAATAAGCATATTAAAAACCCTCTGGGTGCTCCTACTCCTGACCCTCAGGGTTCTGACCCACGACGTGGCAAGCGTCGCTTTAATCCGATGTGGATCTACCTGTCGGCTGTACTCATACTGCTCATGCTCTTTTTCTTACCGTCCGAGCAACCGACGAATAGTAAGGAGGTGGGGTGGACTGAGTTCCAGCAGTTGCTCCGCAAGGAGGTCGCTACCAAGGTAGAGGTCAACCAAACGAAGGGAGTGGCTGTCGCTACGATCAATCCTAAGAAGGTGGGGCTGGTCTACAGCGAGCAGGAGCTGCAAAACTTGGAGCAACGGGGCTTCCCCTTTCGCATTACCCAGACTCAGTATAAGGTCAAGTGTGTCCCCCCGTCGGTAGATCGTTTTGACGAATTTGTTGAAAAGGAGGGTATCGCTGTAGCAGTCCAGTATAAGACGGATAGTGCCAGCTTTTGGATAGTCCTCCTCAACTGGGCTCCGCTGATTCTAATCCTTGTCTTTTGGATATGGATGTTTCGCCGTATGAGCGGTGGTCCTGGAGGCAAGGGCGGTGGTCCTGGCGGGGTCTTCAATGTGGGGAAGTCCAAGGCTAAGCTCTATGACAAGAATGAGTCGCACGTCACCTTCGACGATGTGGCGGGACTCCACGAAGCTAAGCAGGAGCTACAGGAGATTGTTGAGTTCCTCAAGAATCCCGACAAGTACACCAAGCTAGGCGGTAAGATCCCCAAGGGAGCGCTCCTCGTAGGTCCTCCAGGGACTGGTAAGACGCTCTTTGCGAAGGCGGTCGCTGGCGAAGCGCACGTGCCTTTCTTCTCCATATCGGGTTCGGACTTCGTGGAGATGTTCGTTGGTGTAGGCGCCTCCCGTGTTCGTGACCTCTTCAAGCAGGCGAAGGAGAAGTCGCCCTGTATCATCTTCATCGATGAGATCGACGCTGTGGGGCGTGCTCGTAGCAAGAACGCCGGCTTCAGCAGTAATGATGAGCGGGAGAACACTCTCAACCAGCTCCTCACCGAGATGGACGGCTTTGACGGTAATAGCGGGGTGATTATCCTCGCAGCGACGAACCGTGTGGACATCCTTGACAAGGCGCTCCTACGTGCTGGGCGCTTTGACCGCCAGATCTACGTAGACCTACCCGACTTGAACGACCGCAAGGAGATCTTCCTCGTACATATGAAGGGGCTCAAGCTAGGCGCAGACGTAGATGTGGATCAACTATCGCGACAAACGCCAGGCTTCTCGGGAGCTGACATAGCAAACGTCTGCAACGAGGCTGCGCTCATAGCGGCCCGCCACGACAAGCAGGCGATCGAAAAGCAAGACTTCATGGACGCTGTGGATCGTATCATCGGCGGTCTGGAGAAGAAGAACAAGATCATCACCGAGGACGAGCGTCGTAGCATCGCCATCCACGAGGCAGGTCATGCTACCATCAGCTGGATGACGGAGTATGGCAATCCTTTGGTCAAGGTGACCATCGTGCCTCGTGGCAAGGCGCTTGGCGCTGCGTGGTATATGCCCGAGGAGCGTCAGATCACCCATACGCAGGTGCTTCTAGACGAACTATGCTCGCTACTGGGCGGTCGTGCGGCTGAGGAGCTTTTCCTCAAGCGTATCTCGACGGGTGCTGCCAATGACCTAGAGCGTGTCACCAAGCTCGCCTACGCTATGATTACCTACTACGGTATGAGTGACAAGCTCCCCAACATCAACTACGCCGACTTGCAGAGCGATGGCTATACATTCCAAAAGCCGTACAGTGAGGAAACGGCAGTCATCATTGACCAGGAGGTTTCCAAGCTCATTGCCACACAGTATGCTCGTGCTAAGGAGCTCCTGACACAGTACGCTGAGCAGCATCACAAGCTGGCTGAGCTACTCCTAGAGCGCGAGGTGATCTACACAGAAGATGTGGAGGCGATCCTCGGCAAGCGCCAGTGGACCTCCCGCTCGGACGAGATCGATGCGCTCAACGAAGCAGCCCGTGCCCAGCGCCAAGCTAATGCTACCCCTCCGCCCTACATTAAAAAGGAGGGGGACCACACTACGCCCGCTTCCTCAGAGGAGAAAAACGATGAGGAGCCTGCAGAAAGCGAATAGTCCTATCTAGACAGTCGGACAGAGATACTCACCCACGGAGCGTCTCTCTGCCCGACTAACTTATTAAGTCCTACGCAACTCACGACAATTACTGAACACAACGCTACCATGTCGAACTTCACCACTCGCCTTGTCTCGGGAACTATATATGTAGCACTCATCGTGCTAGTCCTAGCCCTCTCCATAGTTTGGGGATTATGGGTATTGCTCTCCTTCTTTGCGGTGGCAGGGCTCATCGAGTTCAATCAGCTCACCCGAGTCAACCGCCCCTACATCTTCCGCATCGTGCTAGACTGCGCAGCTGCCGTTTGGCTCCTCTACGCCACGGCACAGAGCGGTATGGCGATCACCCTTGGTCTAGGCATCTACATTCCTTACATGCTCTACCTCCTCTATGTCGTCTGTCGCTCCACATTCCTCCCGCACAAGGACATGCTCCCCAGTCTCGGCAACAGCCTCATAGGCCAGCTCTACATTGCCGTCCCCCTTGCGCTGGCCATTAGGCTAACCCTTACGATCAATCCCTTCTTCCCCATAACGCACTACAACGGGATGCTCCTGCTCGCCATCTTCATCTTCATATGGGTCAATGACACGGGTGCATACCTCGTCGGCTCACGATGGGGCAAAACACCCTTGGCACCAAGCATCTCTCCAAAGAAGACCGTTGAGGGCTCCATCGGAGGACTCCTCCTCGCCCTCCTCTCAGCGGTCATCCTGCGCCTGCTCCTATTCCCAGAGCTAAGCTGGCTGAGCATCTTGCTCATCGCTGCGGTCGTCGCTATCTTCGGCACCATCGGGGACCTCTTTGAGAGTAGCCTCAAGCGTCAGGCAGGTGTCAAGGATTCGGGCAAGCTCATCCCAGGTCACGGAGGCATCCTCGATCGCATAGACAGCCTGCTCCTAGCTGTGCCTGCCGTCTACCTGCTCCTCGCCTTCTAGCAAGAAGATGCAGTGAACTCATCACAACGCACACCAGAAACAAGCGGATCAATACTTCGTGAAGGACTACGCTTGATAAGCTCTGGTGTAGCAGGTCAATTAGTAGCTCTGATTCTACTCTCTATCGTAGGACGTCAATACCACGAAGAGACTATGGGCGTGTTGGGAAGCTTCCTCTCCTGGGGAGGACTGCTCGCCATCATAGCGTGTGGACGCTACGAACAGGGGATTGTGGTAGCGACACGCAAGGAGGAGTCAAATCTACTCTATCACTTAGCTCTGCGCATAGCTCTTTACTTTACCATCGGCGTACTCCTGCCGCTATCTCTCTGCGGAGGGCTCTTTCTCTCGGCTACGACTCCGATCGGGTGGACGATATACCTACTCCCCCTTTATGTACTTCTCTTAGCTTGGTACAATGCCTCTGCACAGTGGCTCCTGCGACAGCAACAATACAAGCGTCTAGCTCAAATGCAACTAATCAAAGGAGTCGGGAACAATCTACTCAAGGTACTCTTCGGACTTCTGTCCGCAACTGTCGGATCGCTCATCGCTGCTCAACTGCTCTCCATTTTTGCCCCCTACTCTCTCTTTGCACAGGCACTCCGTAAGGGGCTTCGCAAGCCGACGGAGGGATCAGTGATACAAGTAGCTAAGCAATACCAAGGCTTCCCTCGCTATGGCTTGACACAAGCTCTAGTAGACAACCTCTTGGGGAGCCTGCTGATACTAATGCTTCCTCTACAGTTTAGCTCCCGGGAGGTGGGCTTCTTAACGATGGCTATTATGCTAGGACGTCGCCCTCTACAGCTCATATCTGAGAATCTAGGCAGTGTGTACTTTGAGAGGATGAGCAAACAGGTTAGAGAGCGTGCACCTCTCCGTCCGATGGTACACAAGCTAATTGCATTAACCCTCCTCTTCGGAATACCCTTAGCGCTACTCCTCGCTCACTATATGACACCTCTAGTTACACTCGTGGTGGGCGAGAGATGGACGTGGTCAGCTTACATTATCACATGGATGCTACCGATGCTGATCCCCAACTTCGCCACCTCTATACTCAACGTACTGCCCGACATCTTCGGCCGTCAAAAGGCCAATATGACGGCCCAGATTGTAATGCTAGTATTTGACCTAGTCGTCATAGTAGCTGGCTTTTCGTTCTTTACCTTTGAGCAATTTATCCCCTACTTCTATCTTCTCATCACACTAGAGCAGGTAATCTATCTTCTCTTCTTACTTTACTTCGTATGGCATTATGAACGCACACGAGTCGTCTCTTAGTGGACACGCTACTGGATTTGCATTTTTGGACCCTAGCGACAAGCTCCTTGATGCCGAAGCCCTGACACGCTACTTTGCTTCGCTCACAGACGCCTCGGATTTACGCCTCCGAGCATCTGCTCTCAATGGGTCTTGGAGCTATTACTCTAGTCAAGATACGCCTCAGGACAGGGATGCGTTTGCCATCGTAGACCATCGCTCCTCACACGCTCTCTACTACCGAGTAGAGGATGGTCGCATACGCATCTGCGACAACGGGTTCAAGTTGCTTCACCACGATGAACCGCCTATACCAACGACCGAAGAGGACTGTCTCTTCTTCTCAGAGTGGGGCTTCACGCCCGAAGACCATACGCTACACCCAGACATACACCGTATCCCAGCTGGGTGTGGCATCCACTTTAAGGCGACTACAGGGAGCATTGAGACCATACGCTACGACTCCTGCTGGTATGAAGGGGAGCCTCTCTCTGTAAGCTATACTGAGGCACAAGACCTCTTCCGTACAGCGTGGCATACAGCGGTACAGCGTATGCGTGCCGTCTTGACAGGACATCCAGTGATACTACCTCTCACGGCAGGACGAGACTCTCGTTTGATAGCTCTTGCTCTTAAAGAGATTGGGCTCACGCCTATCACCTGCACCTACGGACGTACCGAAGATGTGTACGAGGTGGCAAGAGCTCGAGAGATAGCTCAGACTCTGGGCTTCCCGCATCGCTACTTCTGCACAATACCTGAGGGATATGGGCTCAAAGGCTACACAGCCGATGCCGATGTCATAGACTATCTGCGCTACATAAGTGGATTGGGGTCGGGATACTTCTTTGGCGAGTACTCTACAGCACGAGCTCTAGCAAAGGAATATCCTACAGCTATAGTACTACCTGGACACAATGGAGATGTCATCGGAGGAGACAATCTACATTTGAGATTCTTCAACGGGATGCGTAGAGAAGCAAAAAATGCACGCTTACTTTGCTTTCACGAGGGGGGCAATCGTAAACTTAGATGCTCAGAGGTCCATCAGCTGGCGAAGATACATAAGCAAATGTTCGCTCAATATCCACATGTTGCAACGGGAAAGGATTTATTTGAGCTGTTTCGCAATAGAGAGATTATGCCGAAGTACTATATCAACTCGTCACGAGGATGGCGTTACTTCGGTCTCAACGTGTGGATGCCCTTTATCGACAAGGAGCTATGCCATATAATGCACCGCTTACCAGCCAGCTATCGCATAGGCAAGCGACTCTATGAAGAGGTAACAGACCAGCTCTTTCAAGAGGCTGGGATAGCATTTGACGATGATGTCTCTATGTACAAGAGGTATCAACAAAGCTCCTACAGAATGAAGCAGTGGGTTCGTCCCTATATAATGTATCTTCGCACACGCATACCGCATCCGCTTTTTGCAGCCGATGACCCCTTAGGATTTCGTGAGCTAATGTCTGGCGCTCTATACCAATCGGTCCTTAGATACGTACCTTGGGAAGCCACCTCTACGAATGGACTATCCTTCGCTTGGTGGCTCTGGCTACACAAATGTCTATCGTAGTAGCCACCCGCCTTTATTCATACTCTTTTGAGGTAATACAAAGGAAAGCTACTAGAACCGAACAGACACAGCTCCCCGATAAGGTCCAAATCTTCAAAGGATTTTTCTCTCCTATCCCTTGGTAGCGGCCTGGACGACGTTGAGCACGTAGTCACCCAGCTGCTCGTAGTAGCCTACGAGATCCATATAGCTTACAGACTCGGGGTAGTCGTACTTCTGCGTACGGACGTTGTCCATGTTTTGCGCTTTCAGCAAGGTGCGCAGGTCGTTGAGTTGCTTCTCCAGTGTATAGCTCTCACGAGCGTCCGCCTCCGAGAGCTTGTCACGACGGAGTAGCTCAGACATCTTGAGAGCCGTCTTCGTAGCAATCACATGGATCTGGAGGAGGTTGTTTCGTACCATATCGGTGTAGCTCTTACCGAGCTGGTGGTAGCGATTGATCTCACGCGCTATACCCACAGCCGCATCGGCTACACTCTCTATCTCGGTCGCCACACGATAGTAGACGAGGATGTCGCTCTGCGACTCCCTACCCAGCTCCGTGTGAGAGATCTTGTTGAGGTAGTCCGCTATCTCGACCTCGACGGCATCAGATATATCCTCCTCTTGCTCGCACTTGTTGTAGAGCTTCTTGAGGTCTACGGGGTTGTCCGTCTTGAGCATACCCTCACAGTACGACATCATATGCGTGACTCGACTAGCGTACTCAGCCAATTCTTGCTGCACCTGTAGTAGCCCGATCTCACCCGTCGGGAGGATACCAGCACGGATGTATCGTAGGTGCGTTTGCTCTGTAGCCCCCTTCTTAGACTTCTTCACAGGGATAGCGCGCTGGCAGATCTTGACGTAGACTGGTACGAACCAAATCATGACGAAGGCGTTCAGCAAGTTGAAGGTAGTGTGGAATAGTGATAGACCTATCGAGACCGTCGTAGCCAGGCTCATGATCTGCGCCTGTGCTGCTGCTAGAGCTGGATCGGCTAAGGTATCTGTCGAGGCGATGGCACTCATGCTCTCTGGGTCGTAGATCTGAGTGAGCTGAGAGGTGTAGGCATATAGCTCACGAGGATCTCCTACGCCCATATTGACGAGCCAGTTGGCGATCATATTGGTAAAGGGGAAGAAGAAGATCAAGACGAGTAGCACGCCAAAGACATTGAAGAGCAAGTGAGAGAGCGCAGCACGCTTCGCATTGACATTGGCTCCGAGGGCTGCCAGATTGGCCGTGATGGTAGTACCGATGTTTTCGCCTAGGATCATCGCCGTAGCGATCTCAAAGGGGATCCAGCCCTTCGAACACATGATGAGTGTGATCGCCACGGTGGCACTGGACGACTGCACCACCAGCGTCATAACCGAACCGATCAAGAGGAAGAGCAGGATAGACCCAAAGCCCATATCGGTGTAGCCCTGCAGGAAGGCGAGCGCCTCGGGATGGCTCTGCAGGTCGGGCATAGAGTCTTTGAGAAACTGCAAGCCGAGGAAGAGGAGCGAGAAGCCGATGAGAAACTCACCGAGCGAGTTAAGTTGCTCTCGCTTCATATAGATAAGCGGTATAGAGACGGCAAAGAGCGGTATCGCAAAGGTCGATATATCTATCTTAAAGCCAAAGAGCGTGATAACCCACGCTGTGACAGTCGTACCAATGTTGGCACCCATAATGACCGAGATCGCCTGTCCTAGCTGGAGGAGCCCCGCATTGACAAAGCTAACGACCATCAGTGTCGTAGCGCTAGACGACTGTACCAAGGCTGTCACCAAGACACCCGTGAGGAGCCCTAAGACTCGCCAAGAGGTCATCGCTGAGAGGATCTGACGCATCCTATCGCCCGCAGCCTTTTGGATGCCTTCGCTCATGATCTTCATACCAAAGAGGAAGAGTCCTAGCGAGCCCAGCAGATAGATAAAGTCAAACAGAGTAAACGTCATGAGTATATCGTTGTTTGTATATCATTATCGAGCGAAAGCCCCCCACACCCAAGCTATTGCTCAGGCTAAAGGCGCATAGTCATACCGCATTCCTATGCGACTAAGCCATCTCGTGCCACTCATGATAGTCGCTCGGTGATAGCTATTTTGTAACTTCGCAACGCAAAGGTAGCGATTTTAGACTGCCTAACCTAACCTTTTGGTTCAAATTCCCACATTCTTATGGAGAATCTATCTATATACTGCACCAATCTCGACGAATACCTGAGCGTTCCCCCTGGAGCCACGCTCTATCAGATAGCTCAGAGCTACCGCACGACGCTCGGCTTCGAGCCTGTCAATGCACGAGTCAACAACCTTACCGTAGCACTCGACTGGAGGCTCCGCGAGTCCTGTCAGGTTGAGTTCGTCGGCCTCACCGAGGAGAGCGGTCGGCACACTTATCTGCGCTCTCTCTGCCTTCTCTTTGCCAAGGCGCTCCACGACGAGCTTCCCCACTACCATCTGAGCGTACGCCACTCCCTCTCGGGGGGCTACTTTAGCGTAGTCAAGTGTGGCGACAAGGGGATTACCGAGGAGCAACTAGCCCTCGTCAAGCGACGCATTGACCATCTCATTGCTGCAGACCTGCCCTTCGAGCGTCGCACCGTGCCTGCCGAGGAGGCCGTGCAGATCTTTACCGCCATGGGAGAGATGGACAAGGTAGATCTCATCACCTCCAGCGGACAGCCCTACGTCACTTACCACTATCTCGATGGCTATCCCGACAACTACTACGGCTCCCTACTCCTCTCCACAGGA
>NZ_CAMYEZ010000078.1 GCF_947254915.1 uncultured Porphyromonas sp.
CGCAGCAAGGGTAGCGGGTTGTAGCGGCGCGATGCGGTTTGCTCGCCCTTTTGCCTCTTTAGCTCAGTTGGTAGAGCACGTGATTTGTAATCTCGGGGTCGTTGGTTCGAGTCCGACAAGAGGCTCTCTCAAGGCTAGTCCTAGAGACCATATCTACAATTTATGAGCAGATTGCTAAGCTTAGCAGTCTGCTCGCTTTGTGTATACAGATCCGCCATCGCCTAGCGCAAGCCTTAGCATCTAGGCGATGCCTATAAAAAAGGTGGCGAGCACCTCACGATCGAGGGACTCGCCACCGTTTTCTTTTTCGGAAGAGAGCTCTACTTACTCACACATTAGAGGAGATCCTCCGTGTGATCTGAGAGCTTCTTGCCTCTAGACTTACTGCTTGACCACTAGACGGTCAGCACCAGACACGCGTACCACATAGGTACCAGCGGGATAGCTGGCAAGGCTGACCACAGCGCTACCCGTAGCGTCTGTACGAGCCGTACCAACGAGCGCACCCGTCAGGTCGTAGAGCTGGATGTTGCTATCAGCGCCTGCACCTACCACATGGAGTAGCTCCTGCGTGGGGTTCGGATAGAGCTGTATGTTGAGCGCATCGACGGCAGCGACAGCAAGAGTGGCATCCTCAACGATATGGCCAAAGATACTCCAACCCTTAGCCTTGCTGTAAGCCTCCTTAGCGCCTTCCTTAACATAGAGCGTAGCATCCTCGGGGGCGTAAATATCCTTAAAGGTTGCCTCATTGATGACGGGCGGCTCTACACTATAAGCGTAGACATTGCTGATAATCTGACAAGCAACAAACGTATTAGCCTCTATCGAGCAACCAGCTGGGATATGCACCTCCTTGAGTGCCGAAGCGAGTCCGAAGGCTCCCTTGCCAAAGGAAGTGCAACTAGGCATGTAAGGCACCTTCTCAAGCGAGCGGTCATAGTAAAATGCGGAGTCGCCGACCGAGACAAGCTGAGGTGTGACACCCTCTGCCCAACCGAACGACTTCATAGCCCCATTGTAGGTAAGTGCCATCGCATCGATACGCTCTAGCGATGCGGGGAGCGTCAGCTCCTTGAGCTTAGGATTGTAAGCTAGAGCGAGGCGCGTGATCTCCTTGAGCCCTTCTGGGAGAGCTAGCTTATCCCCCTGTTCGATCGTTTGATTGCCTACAGGTAGGAAGAGCAGCTTCGAGCCATCTGCCGTGTAGAGGACACCCTTGACACTCTTAAGAGCCGTATTGCCCGTGGCAACCTCGACATCCGTCAAGTGTATAGGAGTTAGGAAGGCTCCTGGCTGTATCGAAGTAACCTTAGCCCCTAGCGTGTAGCTGGTAGCCTTGAGACCCGATGGGTAAGCGATGAGCTTCGTCTGATCCTTGCTGTAGAGGACACCCTCTATCGTTGAGAATGACTTATTAGCCTCTGGCACGACAAACTTCGTCAGAGCCGTGCAGAAGAGGAATGCACGATCACCGATGGCCTTGACCTTATTATTGAGCTTCAGCGAAGTCATCTGGATGGCGCCCTCGAAGGCTAGCGGAGCAATGTAAGTCACCTCATCAGGTAGGACTGCATCACCCTCGGCCTGCCACTTGTATAGCACGCCATCGACGATCTCAGGCTTCTTATCCGTACTAGATGCTTTGCTGCAGACCATATTCACCTCGACATCCTCCTTGAGGCTCTCGATCGTGTAGGTCAGCTCACGATAGTTAGGCACCGTCTCATGACCGAGCTGCCACTCATCGACGGTGTAGCCCTCAGCGGGGTGTGCCGTAAAGACAAGCTTGCTACCAGCCTTGACTGCCTGACCCGTTTTGATCTCGACACCATTAGCCGTAGCGGTGAGCGTGCCAGTCTTCTCATTGAAAGAGGCAAACTTCACTCTAAAGCTCCCCTCGATACGGTCAAAGTCAACCTCTATCTCACGTGCATCGGGCACTTCGCAGCGATAGGTGGACTTACCATTCTGTCCCTCTATTGGCTTATACTTATCGCCACCGATCTCAATCTGCTCAAACCAGTCTCCGATGCGGTAGCCCTCCTTAGGCGTAGCGGTAAAGTTCAGCATCGTACCCACAGGCACACGAGCACCACGCTTCACCTCTGTACCGTCATCCAGTTTGCAGGTCAGTGTACCCATCTCTAGGTCTCGACTACGGAAGTAAACGTCAGCACCCTCTGGACGAGCCTCAAAGGTTACCTCGACATTTAGAGGACTGGTTAGGTCTTTGACCTCATAGAGTTGAGGGAACTTTGGATCTCCCTCAACAGCGACGACATCGCCATTGACACGCCACTCCTTGATCTGCCACTCAACTCTAGGGCTCGCCTTAAAGCTAACAGAAGAGTGCTCTAGGAGCATCTCACCATCCTGGACGTTTCGCGCTCCAGTCGTCCAGACCTCCAGCTGACCATCGCCTATAGCCTTATAGGTTACCTTGTAGCGTTGCTGTGTCCCTGCGGGAGCACCGACGATGATCTGGCACTTCTTCAGCTTCTGCGCTAGCTCCGTCTTGATCGCCTCGCTAGCGACATAGACAGTTGTCGTCTCCTTGTCAGACCAAAGTTTCTCTAGACCAGAAACCGAATTGCTCATGTGCAGGTCTACGACACGTAGCGAGCCCACACCGCTGAAAGATAACCAGTCCTTCTTGATACGCTCCAAGCGTGGCAGATAAAGCTCAGCGAGCTTAGTACAGTTGACAAAAGCACCTGAGCCAATCTCCTTAACGTAAGGTAACTCTAGACGCTCTAGTGCTCCACAGCCAAAGATAGCGTTGTCGCCGATAGCCTTGCACTCCTCGCCAAGGGTCACCTTCTGGACACCTCCCGCCAATACTCGTAGCACACCATCAGCACGGGAGATAAGTGCGCCCTTAGCTGCGAGGTAGTTAGCGCAACCCTCCTCGAGCGTTAGCGAGGTGAGGCTGGTACTGTTTTGGAAGGGGTTGCCCACGATAGACTCGAGCGACTTGCCCAGTGAGAGCGAGGTCAGTGCATTCGCATTTTCAAAGGCCTTCTCTCCGATTGTCTTGATCATCGGCAGATCGAGTGCCTCCAGAGCCGTACAACCCTCGAAGCTGTGGCTACCCACGCTCTCTAGCTTAGGAGCCTTGATGGTTTTGATACCTATGCAGCCCCTGAAGGCGTTGTCACCGATCTTTGTCACTCCGTTAAGGTCTACGCTGGTGATATCGGTATTGCTGACAGGGTCTGAGGAGCCCCATCCTTCAGGGTCATCGTCTCCAGGAGTGTAGAAGCAGTTTGCAGCAATCTCAGTCACCCCATCGGGTATCCGGATAGCTCCAGTCGCATCACCCCACGAGGTCAATACGTTACCCGACACCGTCTGCGCGGCAAGAGCCGTCGCCGAGAGGACGAGTAGCAGTAGTAAGTTTGTTATCCGATTCATAAAGTAATCTGTTAGTGAAACATTAAATAGTAGTGTACGGCAGCTCCCCAAAAACGATGCGGAGCTCCCTAGACTAAGCGCTGGGAGAATTTACAATCACTACAAAGCGCTAGAATGACAAAGATACAAAAAAGAGATTAGAAGTGAGAGGATAGAGATTAGAGAATTACGAGCTCCCTCAAACCTCTAATCTCAAATCTCTTCTCTACCGAGGAAATCGGAAAGCTCCACGGAGCAAACGAACTTTCCCCACGGAGGGCCGAAATGAAACTTCGGAAGAATGAAATGAAACTTCGGAAGAAGCAAATCAAAGTTCCGAAGAATTTTTTCGCTCCTCCGTAGAGGATTTCTATTTTATACTGAGGCATTTTCAATTTCCTCGAGGGTGTGGATTGAGTGGTGGTGATTGGTTGTCAGTGGCTGGCGGGCGGTTAGCTAGAGGCATCGGAGCTATCAGAGCCATCTGAGTGATCGGATTTCTAACTTCTAATCTCTAACGTCTAATCTCTTTTTCGTATCTTTGGCGCGTTAATGAGCCTTTTACTAGATATGCACACGCTTCACTGCCCTTCACTCAAATGGTTGATCCTCTTAATGATACTCGTGCCTAGCTATATGGCGGGATCCGACGTATCGCTGTGGGATATACCGCCTACGGGACACCGTGTGACGGTCGTACCCTCCTCGGCTGAGCGACAGCAGATCAATCAGCTTTACCAGCAGATGGGACTGGAGGGAAGGCTTTCGTTTGAAGCCTTTAGCCTAGGTGTGCGGGGGTACAATCAGATCCCCAACAAGCATCGCTCACGGCTTACCATTGTGGACTTCTCCAAGCCCTCGACTCAGGAGCGCATGTTTGTCATCGATATGGAGCAGGGCAAGCTCCTCTACGCTACGCTCTGTGCGCATGGACGTGGTAGCGGGGAGAACTACGCTACCTCTTTTTCCAATCAACCAGACTCACATCAGAGCTCTCTGGGCTTCTACCTAACCAATGAGACTTACACTGGGAGCAACGGCTACTCGCTACGTCTCGATGGACTGGAGCGTGGGTACAACGATCAGGCGCGAGCTCGTGCCATCGTCGTGCACGGTGCTGCCTATGTGAATGATCAGATCATCCGACAGGGACGTCTCGGACGTAGCTACGGTTGCCCTGCGGTGCCTCGTGCACTGGCGCGTCCGATTATTGATGCGATCAAGGGGGGAAGCGTCCTATACATCTACGCCAATCGTCCTGACTACCTTGCCCAGAGCTTAGTACCTCGCTCCCAGATGGATCCTACCCTCACCAATCAGGACAGTCGCACGCAGCTGGTCAACTAGCTCAGCGTCATCATCTGACGGTAAGCCTCTATATAATAGTCGTAATAGTGTGTCCAGAGCGCTTGGGAGGCGGTCTGTTGAGCTTGCTTGTAGCACGTCTTTGGGAGCCCTGCGGTAGCTTGCTCTAGAATCATTGCTAGAGCTTGCGTCACAAAGGCGTCGTCATGGTCACGACGTGGGATAACCTGCACGCCGTGCTGCAGGCTATCTGTAGCAGGCTCGCCATAAAGATCGAGGATAGCCTGACCAAAGCCAGACAAGTCGGTCGTCACCGTCGGCACGCCATAGGCGATGCTCTCCAGTGGTGTGTAGCCCCACGGCTCATAGTACGAGGGGAAGAGCGTCAGATCGAGGGCGCTCAGCAGATCATAATAAGGAAGGTCTAGGATGCCGTCGTGACCATCGAGGTAGGTGGGCACGAAGATTGGGTAGATGCGCTGCGCCGTCGCTCCTCTCTTGAAGAGTTCGCCGAGGCGTCCGGCGAGGGTGTCCTCCCGCAGGTTGTGTAGCCAATGCGTTAGGTAAGGGTACTCTAGCGGGGTCGTGCTACTCTCTGGGTTGGGATCGCTTAGTAGATAAGCAAGGTCAGCTCTTGGCTCGGCAACCCAAGCGGGATTGAAGAAGTAAAGGATGAGATCTGACGAAAGCTTCGCTTGCTGCTGGAGTAGACTTTCCAGCGAGTTGACGATGAGGTCGATCCCTTTGTTGCGATACTCGTAGCGTCCCGAGGTAGCGACGAGTGTCGTGCCCTTAGGATCAAAGGTTTTGCCATAGAGCTGGCTGGCAACGTCTATTAGTCGCTGACGAGCTTTCGTCTTAAAGCGGCTTGTGGACAATGCGTGGAAGCCATTCGGCAAGATCACCGGCGTGCGCTCCAAGAGCTGTGTACACTCCAGAGCGGTTACCTCGCTGACCGTCGCAAAGACGGTGGCGGTATGGGCGGCCACCTTCTCTAGCGCATGCTTCGCCTCAACATGCAGTTCGCTCGCCATCTGGTCTCCGTGGTAGCCCGCGAAGTATCGGTAAAGATCCTTGCCATTGCTACAGATAGAGCGCCCGACGGTCGTGGCGTGGGTGATGAAGAGCGAGCGCAGATTGGGCTGTTGCAGGCGATGATAGAGCAGTCCCATGCCAGTGATCCACTCATTATAAATAGCTATCGGCTGATTCCCAGGCAATGCGAGCTGTGGGGTCACAGCAAGCAGTGTCGCTGCCGCAGCAACGGCAAAGAGACAGGAGTCGTCATAGTCACCATAGCCGAGGTCGGACTGGATGCCGTACTGCTGCCACATGAGGTAGTAGAGTTGATTACGGACTGTGGCGAGCGGCTTGTAGTCCACGAGGATCGTTTGCGCTTCGCCCCCAGGCGTAAGCCAGTAGCCCTGCGTGATCGGTAGCTCTACACCCAGTAGCGAGATGTGACTAGGCAGGGTGATACAAAAGGTCTCCGCGCGAAAGTCTACCATCTCCTCCATCGGTCGAAGGCGGGGACCGACGAAAAGAACCTGCTCAGCCCCGTGGCGAAGCATCATTTCGCCCGCTCGTGACGAGAGGACGGTGTAGATGCCGCCCACCTTGTTGGCGACCTCCCACGAAACCTCCGAGATAAAGTATCGATCACTCATTACTTGCAGTGCGCTCTTCTAATGTAACCTGCAGATCGTACGCCACACGGCGACAATGCATCGGTAGCTCTTCGGCAGAGACATAGGAATCCAGCGTCTCCGTCAGCTTATCGGACAAAGGCTTCTCAGGCTGTCGCTTCGTATAGTTTGCGATGGTCAGGAGCGCTACGTAAAGCTTCGCCTCATCGGTGGCACTACCTGTGACAACCTCCTCCGCCCAGCGAATGGCTAGTGGTACGTATGATAGGAGGTTAAAGGCAAGCTGCTCTTGTAGCTCCACATTGGTCGCCTTCTCTAGGAAAGCCTCCACATCTTGCTCCGTGAGCTCCTCACGGGGGAAGAGCATTGTGGAGAGGATCAGCAGCTCCCGCACAGAGGTATCCCGCAGCGCCTCGGCAAGCTGTCGGGAAGGCTGGTACTGCGCAGCGAGCTCTAGGAGATAGCCTCGTGTCCAGCCCCAGTTATAGCGGTAGTCCAGTCCCGACTCCCGCATTGACTGCGCCACAGAGCCGTCCATACGTGTGCGGAGTGCAGCACGTATGGCGGCAAGCTGTGTGGCGATTGTCTCTTCGTCTATCGGAGAGCTAGGCACGGGCTATGAGCTCTGCGATGAGGGCACCCATACGCTTGGAGGCAGCATTGGCGGCAGCGACCACCTCGTCACCATCGTTCGTATAGTCTCCCTCGAAGTGCCACCCCTCGTTGGTGATGACCGACATGCCGAAGACACGGATACCCGCATGGCGAGCCACAATCACCTCAGGCGTCGTGCTCATGCCGACCGCATCAGCGCCTACAGTCTGCCAATACTTATACTCTGCTGGCGTTTCGTAGGAAGGACCCGTGAGGCTTACGTAGACACCCTTCTGGAGCGTCAGCTTTTGCTCCTGAGCAATGGTCTCAGCGAGCGCAATCAGCTCACGATCGTAAGCGCGCGTCATATCGGGGAAGCGGACACCAAAGTTCTCGTCGTTAGGACCAATGAGCGGGTTGGGAAGCATATTGATATGGTCTCTGATGATCATCAGGTCACCCACGTGGAAGTTCGGGTTAATGCCGCCAGCAGCGTTGGAGACGATCAGGATCTCGATGCCGAGGAGCTTCATCACCCGCACTGGCAGCGTGACCACCTCCATCGGGTAGCCCTCATAGTAGTGAAAGCGCCCCTGCATCGCCACCACGGGGACACCGCCCAGCGTGCCAGAGATGAAGTTGCCCTTGTGACCGATAGCGGTCGAGTGTGCGAAGTTAGGGATTTCGCTGTATGGGATGACGGTTGGGTTAGCGATTTCGTCGGCTAGATTGCCCAGACCGCTACCTAGTATGATGCCCACGCGGGGCTGTGCCGATATCTTGCTCTTGATATAGTCGGCTGCTTGCTGATATTTTTGAAAGTCCATAGTCTATGTTCGTTTGATAGTGAATAGGTCTTTACCCCTTACGGTGAAGTAAGTCGTGAGCCGTGCGACGAGCCATCTCGATGATGCGCTCCATGCCGACGATCTCACGGTCACGCATGAGGATCGCTCCGTCCACGATGGTCGTTGAGACGATCGTCGAGGAGCCTGCGTAGACGAGATTAGAAGTAAGATTGTGACAAGGCACCATGCTCGGCGCCTTGAGGTCTATGAGACAAAGGTCGGCTAGATAGCCCTCCTCAATGCGTCCGCCCTTGAGTCCCAGCATAGCGTAGCCCACCTCCGTTGCCGAGCGGTAAATGTCGGGAGCGCAGACCGCAGTCGGGTCGTAGCGCCACACCTTGCCCAGGAGCGAAGCCATACGCATAGCAATGTACATGTCCAGGTCGTTGCTCGAGGAGCAACCGTCCGTACCAATAGCCACAGGGATGCCCCGCTCCTTCATCTCTTCGTAGCGAAAGCGCCCACCACTGGCCAGCTTCATATTGCTCGCCGGGTTGTGCACGAGCGTACATCCGTGACGTGCTAGGATATCCAGCTCCTCATCGTCCAGCCATAAGCTGTGCGCCATAATGCAGCGAGGCGAGAGCGCATCGATCTGCTCTAGGTAACGGACAGGCGTCGTGCCATGCTCGGCAATACAGTCCTTCACCTCACGCTCTGTCTCGGAGAGGTGCAGGTGAATGGGGATCTCATGCTCCTCGGCAAACTCCTTCGCAAAGTGCAACTGATCACCCGAAACGGTGTAGATAGCGTGTGGTCCCACACTCCAGCCGATCCGCTCAGGGAGCTCCGCAAAGAGCTGCTCATAGCGGTAGCAGTTGTCGCGATCCAGCTGTGCCCGCTCGGCATCGCCACGGTCAAAGAGTGTGTAGCTCAGATTAGCCCTTATGCCCGTCTCCAGCACCGCACGAGCGGTCGCCTCAGGCGCTGTGTACATATCGAGGAAGCAGGTCGTCCCGCTCTGGATCATCTCCACACAGCCGAGCAAAGCGCCGACGTAGATATCCTCCTCCGTCATATGCGCCTCCACGGGCCAAATGTAATCCTCCAGCCAAGTCTGCAACGGCAGGTCATCGCCATACCCTCTGAAGAGCGTCATGGCACAGTGTGTGTGACCGTTGCAGAGTCCTGGCACGACAGCCTTGTCACGGCCGTCGAGGATGATCGTCTCTTCATCGATCGGGAGCAGATCAGTACCGATCTTGTCGATACGATTGTCCACGATCAGAAGGTCTTGCGTCGCCCCTCCTATGAGCGACTCCTTGATTAGTATGCTACTCATGCTTGTTTAGTTGAATAGTCGGTAAAACTCAGCCACCGCCTCGACACCCTTGCGGAAGACACCTACCGAAAAGCTCTCATTGGGCGAGTGAATCGCATCCTTCTCTAGACCAAAGCCCATCAATACCGTCTTAAGTCCGAGGATCTCCTCAAAAGCAGCAATAATCGGAATGCTACCGCCACTGCGTATCGCTAGCGGAGCCACCCCGTAAGCCTTCTCGACCGCCTGAGCAGCTGCTTGGTAAGCAGGTAGGTCTAGCGGACAGTAGTAGCCCGCACCGCCATGCATCGGCGTCACCTTCACATGGACAGACTTAGGAGCTATCTGCTCGATATACTCCTTCATCAGGCGGGAGATCTCCTCATGATCCTGATTAGCCACCAGACGGCAAGAGAGCTTAGCGTAAGCCTTCGAGGGGAGCACCGTCTTGGCACCTTCGCCCTGATAACCGCCCCATATACCGCACACGTCAAAGGAAGGACGGCAACTATTCCGCTCCAGCGTGATGTAGCCCTCCTCGCCTTGTGTCTCACGAATGTCTAGCGCACGGCAGTAATCCTCCTCGGAGAAGGGCACCTTGCGGATCATCGCACGCTCCTCGTCAGAGAGTGGTAGCACCTTGTCGTAGAAGCCCGGTACCGTGATACGTCCCTTGTCGTCTACGAGCTGAGCAATGATCTTGCACAATTCATTGATCGGGTTAGCGACAGCACCTCCGAAGTGACCCGAGTGCAGATCCCTATTGGGACCCGTCACCTCCACCTGCCAGTAGGCGAGACCACGCAGACCAGCCGTAATGCTCGGTGTCTCCTCGCTCAGCATCGTCGTGTCAGAGACGA
The DNA here is from genome assembly GCF_947254915.1 of uncultured Porphyromonas sp. Taxonomy (GTDB): domain Bacteria; phylum Bacteroidota; class Bacteroidia; order Bacteroidales; family Porphyromonadaceae; genus Porphyromonas. Next base: position 9,911 of record NZ_CAMYEZ010000078.1, read on the forward strand.
GGATCACATCCGCTGCCAGCAGATCCTTGTGCTCACGGCAGAAAGGCGACAAGCTCCCTGAGCCAATCTCCTCCTCACCCTCGAAGATAAACTTCACATTGACCCCGACCAAGCCCAGTGCCTTAGCGGTCTCGAAGCCTTTGAGCTGGATCATGATCTGACCCTTGTCGTCATTAGCGCCACGAGCGTAGATGCGGCCATCGCGTATCTCAGGTTCGAAAGGCTGGCTCTCCCACAGCTCCAGAGGCTCCACGGGCATCACGTCATAGTGACCGTATACGAGGATCGTCTTCGTCGCTCCAGGCTGCTTATAGTGTCCGAAGACGATGGGGTTACCCTCCGAAGGCATCACCTCCGCCTCCTGCACGCCTAGTGAGAGCAGGTGGTCACGCAGATACTCGGCAGCACGCTGCATATCAGCCTTGTGCTCGCTCTGTGCGCTGATCGACGGGATACGCACGAGACCATACAAGTCCTCGTGAAAGCGGTCCTCATGCTCCACTATATACTCTTTGATATTTGCCATAATAACGTTTTCTTGTTTTTCAATTGCTCCGTAAAGATACAAAAAGCTCACGAGGAATTTCCCAATACCTCACGAGGAAACGAAAATTCCCCACGGAGGCGGAAAATAAAAGTTCGGAAGAATGAAATGAAACTTCGGAAGAATGAAATCAAAGTTCCGATGAATTTCTCCGTTTCTCCCTGGGAAATTCCATTTTCCTCGGTAGGAAAATCCATTTTCATACCTATGAAAATCCTCGCAGTACTGAAGCGCACAAAATCGAGTAGGTCAGGAAACGAAAGTTTTCTGACCTACTTTCGTTTCCTTCC